>CAZKOQ010000054.1:0-6802 GCA_964554425.1 uncultured Pirellulales bacterium
CTTTCGGACAGGGGATTTTAAGTCCCCAGCGTCTGCCTTTCCGCCACTCGGCCCAGCCACACAGATTAACGCATTTTGCAGGATTTTGCAAATTGTTTCCCGAAAAACACATAACCCTGACCGATGACCAATACTTAACACCTCAAATCTAACCCCCGACAGAAGACAGGAATATCTGGCACAAGGAATGGCCAAAAGATGAGCGTGAAAAAATTTAGCGACGTGATTTTTTGAAGATAAATCGAGGATTAAATCGGCGAAGAAACTCCGCGATTCGCCCTTTTATCTGGGCCAGACGTATCTTTCGCCGGATTGCTTTTATCAGGTCGTCATCTGTCATCGAGCACGCCTTATCAATCCTTTTAGCCGCCTCATTGAGCCGGCCCATTGCAAGGCATACAAGAGCGGAGTCCCTCAGAGCCGGGACGTGCTCACTTTTAATATCTAAGGCGTGAGCGAAAAATTCCGCAGCATCCTCTAACGACCCCTTCATCGCACTCACAATGCCAAGATAATAATGAGCTTCTGCGTTTGAGCAATCAACATCAACCGCCCGCAATAGACAGTGCGTTGCATAGTCAAGGTCGCCGGCCAACAAAAACATCGAGCCCATAGAAATAAGGACATCCGCATCATCGCCTGCCACACGCAGCTCCGAAATAAGATACGGCTTTGCTTCCTCCGGCTCTTTTTTCATTAGTGCAATTTGAGCCAGCCGATATCGTGGGCCGGCCAGCGAGCCATCCTTTTGCATTGCCTCTTTATAGAGCGCCGCCGCCAGCTCGTAATCTTTATTGTCGAAGGCGATTTCACCTAAGCCAAATATCGCCGGCGCAAAGCCGGGGTTGAGTTCGAGAATTCTATTAAACTTTTCCTTCGCCGATTCAATCTCACTAATCCCAAGAAGAAATAAACCATAATCTAAAATTACATCGACATCGCCCGGATTGGTGCGAAGCTCTGCAAGAAAATGCTCTTTACTGCGTTGGGCGTCGCCGTCAAACCAATACGCCTGAGCTATCCGATAGTTGATTTGCGGATGGCTCGGCTCAAGCTCCGCCGTCCGAAGCCAGCATCGAATCGCCTTTTTATACTCGCCGCGTGCAAATAGACTATTGCCGATATTATAGTAGCACAGCGCACAATCCGGCCTTATCTGCTGGGCAAGATAAAACATCTGCTCCGCCAAGTCGTGCAGCCCCATCTCGGTATAGGTGATTATCCGGTTGCAGTAGCCGGGCTCAAACTTCGGGTCAAGCTCCTGGATATGCTCGAAAGTGCTGACTGCCAGGTCATATTGCCCCGTGCGGGTATAGTCAACCGCCAGTGAGTTCAATATCTCCAAATCATCAGGATTCAGCTCCAGAGCAGTCTCGAATTCCTTTATCGCCTCTTCAAACAGACCCATAGCATCCAAGGTAAGAGCTTTATCGAAGTGCCACGAGCCGTTGGTAGGACTTATCTCCAGGGCCGTCTCCAGCGCCTCAAGGGCCTGTGTCATTTTGCCGTCCTCGTAAAGCTCAAAGGCCTTCCTCGCCTTTCTCTCTGCCTTGTCGTAAAAATTTAATTCCATCTCATCAAACAACATAAACAGCACCTTTATTGCTAAATACGCACTTCTTCCCACCGCCGTTATCGCCCGCAAAATGCTGTTGCGTTAGCGTTTTTTCCCGTCCCCGCGATGCTCCGTCTGCCGCAAAATTTAGCTGGAAATCCGGCTCGTAAACTCTTATAATCGTGTAGGTTAACCAAAGAGCTATGAATCTGGGACGCTAATTAGCCACACTGAGTCAGTGTTTTTCTGGAAAGCGTTAGCCGATAGTCTTATAATGTGGAACCAACAAACCCGCCTCTGGCGGGAGAATCCGTCAATCGCAATGACAAGGTAACTTACCAGCGATAGGCACAATTGGGAGAAGTGAAGTTATGATTAAAGAGGTAAAGGGCAAAGTAGCAGCCGGCAAAGGCAAATATGCCATTGTCGCAAGCCGTTTCAACGAGTTTATAACATCCAAGCTCCTCGCAGGTGCGATAGATTGTTTTCAGCGCCACGACGTTACTGATGACCAGCTTTCCGTGGTATGGGTGCCTGGCGCCTGCGAGATTACCATAGCTGCAAAAAAACTGGCACAAAGTGGAAAATTTGTCGCAATACTGTGTCTCGGCGCAGTCATCAGGGGTCAGACCGGCCATTACGACTACATCTGTCAGCAGGTTTCCCGCGGCATCGGGCAAATCAACTATGAAACAGGCATCCCGACGGTGTTCGGCGTCCTGACCTGCGACACTCTCGAACAGGCGGTCGAAAGGGCCGGCACAAAAATGGGCAACGCCGGCGCCGAGGCGGCGCTAACTGCTATGGAAATGGCCAGCGTAATGCAGCAGATTTAATCGGGTTGCTTGCTTGGGCTTGACTGAGAAACTATCTTAGAACGGCCACCCCTTCGACAAGCTCAGGGCAGGCTCTGAGCGAAGCGAAGGGTCTCCACAGTTTTGAGTTTTTAGCTTTAAGTTTTTAATTTATTCTTCGCTCTTTCGACTTGGTTCGACTTCGCTCACCACAGGTCGCTCAGGACAGGTGCGCTTAGAATGACGTTTTATGTCTTGAGATATTTTCTAAATACTGTTCGCTAACGACTATCGACGGTTCTGTTTTGGGTTATGAAGGTGGACAAAAGGACAAGGGCCAGAGAGCTGGCAATGCAGGCCTTATACCAGCTCGATATACAGGGCGTGCAGGCATTGGAGCTTTTGGATAAGTTCTTTGCAGAAGAGGATGCAGATGATTTCGTCCTCAACCTCGCCCGTGAATGGACAAAAGGAACCTGGGGAAATCTACAGCAATGCGACCAGCTTATAACCGGCTCTATACTGAAGTGGCAGCTTTCCCGGCTATCCCCCGTTGACAAAAGTATATTGAGATTGTCGGTTTATCAGTTGAAGTTTTGTCCTGACATTCCGCCCAAGGCCGTGATAAATGAGGGCATCGAGCTTGCCAAAAAATTCAGCAGTGATAAAGCACCGGCTTTCGTCAATGGCGTCCTCGATGCCATTTATAAAAAGCTAATCTCCAGCGGCCCGAACCAAGATTCACAAATCACAAGTCACCAAAAACAAGTATGAGGACAATTGCAGTATTAAATCAGAAGGGGGGTGTAGGCAAGACCACAACTGTGGCCAATGTCGCAGCAGCCCTCGCCTCTATGGGCTTAAGGGTGGCTGCCATCGACCTTGACCCTCAAGCACACCTGACAATACACCTCGGTCTCGAACCACAAACAATCGAAACCGGCTCATACAAAGTCCTGATTGACTCTGCTGATTTCCAACAGCAAATCCTGCTGGTCCGCCCTAATCTCTGGCTGCTGCCTGCAAACATCAACCTTGTCGGAGCCGAAACCGAGCTGGTAAGCGTGGTCGGCAGAGAAACCATTTTGCGGGAGGCGCTCAGGACAGCCGAAGATAAATTCGATTTTTGCTTCATTGATTGTCCTCCGTCACTGGGCTTATTGACCTTAAATGCCCTCGCCGCTTCCGATGAGGTTTTGATTCCGATTCAGCCGCACTTTTTGGCCCTGCAGGGGTTCGGAAAGCTGCTGCAAACTATCGAGCTTGTAAATAAAAGGATTAACCCGAAGCTTAAAGTTAACGGGATTTTACTGTGTATGTTCGAAGATAGGGTCTCGCTTCCGAACGAGGTCAAGGCCGACATCGAGCAGTTTCTCGATAAGACCCGCGGAACCAACTGTGCCTGGGCGCAGGCACGGATTTTGCCGGTTTATATCCGAAAAAATATCAAATTAGCCGAGGCGCCCGGCTATGGCAAAACAATCTTCGAATATGCCCCAAATTGTCACGGCTCCGAAGACTACCGCAAAGTCGCCGAGCTTCTACACGCTCAATTGCAGTCTGCTGCTCAGGTTGCGAAAATAGCACAACCACCTATTGAAATCTGCTCTATTCCTCAAACTGATTCTGTAACTAATACCGTAGATTTCTCCAAGACACCGACAGGTCAGGACAATTCCCTCTCACAATAACTATAGCAGGCGGCTACTCAATCTCCAGCACGACCACAGATTTAGCCGGCAATACCGCTGTCAAAACATCTTCCTTCAATTGCACATCATTGAAAACAGCGGGCTTAATCGCCTCTGGATTATCAAAGGTATTGTGTGCGGTCATAGTATCAGAAGTCAGCACCCGGCCGCTTACCTTTTTGGCCTCAATACTTTTTAGCTCGCATAAAATCTCAGCAGAGTTATTAGCATCCAGATTGCAAAGCGATATGTGAATCTTACCCGCCCCATTTCTTGATGCGGAAGCATTTAGTACCGGGACTTTGTTGTCGCCATACTGGTAGTCCCTGCATTGTAGCTCAACCGGCAGCAGCGTCGCATCCTGATGCACCTTATACATCTCAAAGACGTGGTAAGTGGGGGTAACAATCATTTTCTCGCCTTCCGTGAGAATCATCGCCTGCAGGACATTGACGGTCTGGGCAATGCAGGCCATTTTCACGCGGTCGCAATGGTTGTTAAAGATGTTAAGTGTTACGCCGGCCACAAGCGCATCACGCAGCGAATTCTGCTGATAAAGAAATCTGGGATTTGTCCCCGGCTCAACCTCGTGCCATGCGCCCCATTCATCCACAATCATTCCGATGCGCTTCTTTGGGTCATATTTATCCATAATCGCAGCGTGCTTGGTGATAAGCTCCTCAATGTATAAAGCTCTTTTTAGCTGCTCAAACCAGTCCTCCTCATCAAAACTTGTGGCTGAACGGCTCTTCTTACCCGAACCGCAGTAATAATGTGGAGCGATGCCATTCATAGACCGTCCTCCTACCTCACGCATTACGACCTCCATCCAGTTGTAATTCGCGCCGCTCGGCCCGCACGCTATTTTGTACAGGCGATTGCCGCCGAGGTCACGAAGATACGTCGCATACCGCCGATACTGGTCGGCGTAATACTCCGGCCGCATATTGCCGCCGCAGCCCCAGTTTTCGTTGCCGACGCCCCAGTATTTGACCTTCCAGGGCTCATCGCGTTCGTTTGCCCGCCGCAAATCCGCCATCGGGCTTATGCCGTCAAAGGTTATATACTCCACCCACTGCTGCATTTCGAGCACCGTTCCACTGCCCATATTGCCGCAGATATACGGCTCACAGCCCAACTGCTCACATAGGTCTAAGAATTCATGCGTTCCGAAGTGGTTGTTCTCCGTAACACCGCCCCAGTGCGTGTTGACCATAGTAGGGCGCTTTTCGCGGGGACCGATGCCATCTATCCAGTGATACTCATCGGCAAAACATCCGCCAGGCCAGCGCAGCACCGGTATCTTTATCTGCCTTAGCGCCTCAACCACATCCTTGCGTATGCCGCGGGTGTTTGGAATCGCCGACTCCTCGCCTACCCAGAATCCCCCGTAAATGCACCTGCCTAAGTGCTCCGAAAAGTGCCCATAGATGTTTCTATTGATTTTTTCCTTTTCTTTATCCGCATAAACGACCAGCTTATTTATCTTCGGCTTTTCCTGCTCAATCGCCGCCGGCTTCTCCTGCTTGCTTTCCTTTATAGCAGGCGCCGAAGCACAGCCGGCCATCATCATAAATACTACTCCTATTGTAACCTTCTCAATAATTATTATCCAAAATGCTGATTTTCTCAATCCTTTAGGTTTCATTTCCTTTCTCCTTCAATTGTGCCCTATTGATATTCGTATCGTTGAGGTGGCGAATCTCAATTTGAATTTATTGTTTAGCCGTCGCCGTATCGGCGACGCCGTCCGCTTCATTTCAGCAGACCTCTCTCTTTCATCCAGTTGGCGCAGCAAGTAGGCCAGCCGGATGCAGTGCTATCCTTTTTGCCCAGGCCGAAACCGTGGCCGCCCTTCTGGTAAATGTGCATCTCCGCCGGAACCTTCGCCTTCCGCAAGGCGAGATAAAAATAAATGCTATTCTCCGCCGGCACCCCATTATCATCATCGGCATGCACCAAAAACGTTGGCGGCGTCTGGGTCGTAACTTGCTTATCGTTAGATAAGCCCTCCAACATCTCTTTATTGGGGTTGTCGCCCAATAAGTTCTGCCGTGAGCCGCTGTGCATATACCACTCGGTCAACGATATGACCGGATAAATCAGTATCATAAAATCAGGCCGGCAGCTAACCCGCTCAACCGGGTCATCCGCATCACCTCGGCCTTTATCAAAATGCGTGCCCGTTGTCGAGGCCAGGTGTCCGCCAGCGGAAAAACCAAGAACGCCAATCCGATTTGGGTCGATATTCCACTCTTTCGCACGACTGCGGACCATTCTGATTGCCCGCTGGGCATCCTGCAGTGGCACGGGATGACCATAGCCGGCGCCGCTGTTGCGGTGTCGATACTTAACAATAAAACCGGCCACTCCCAAGGAGTTTAGCCACTGTGCAATTTGGTGTCCCTCGTGGTCCATTGCCAAAAATCCATATCCGCCGCCCGGACAAATCACCACGGCAGTACCAGTGGCCTTTTCCTTCGGCGGTAAATAAATCGTCAGCGTCGGCTTGTCGCCCTCACTATCCCCCTTGGCGTTCGGCGCCCCGCCAGACCAGAGCAGCTCAACCGGCTGTTGGGACGCCACGTCCTTCGTAACAACTGCTGCAACTGAACCCACCGCCGCAACAAGATAGACGAAAGTTATTTTCAAGTATCTACTCACGTTTCACTCCTTTCCAGCAAATCGTATTTAGCAGCATTTCGAGTAGTTACCATCGGTCAGCCATAAACAGAAAGAAAAATCGAACATAGCAATCTTGC
>CAZKOQ010000054.1:6902-13562 GCA_964554425.1 uncultured Pirellulales bacterium
AAGGGCTTGCGATATATTTTAGCCGAGTTTGATGAAAACGGAAGTAGTTTCCAAGCCATTGTGTCCTTGCTATCAATGTCAAATCCGATATACTTGTGCATTGAAGCATCGCGTTAGCAAACGTTATCGTGGTCTTTTTTTTAGCAGTTTGTAGTCAGCCAAAAGATGCGCAAAAACCTGTCAACTCTCGCCAAACCCTTTGTTGCACTTGTAATCTACATCGCCTTCACCTTTTATCTCTGCCGGCTGCATATAGATGGTTTTATCAGGTGGGATTACTTGCTGCTTGTAAATCCTCCTCTGGCGGCTTTGGGCTGCTACATCTTAAGCAGACGGTGGGTGCCCTCGTTTGCCGGCTCATTTTTTGCAGGGGTCATCTACGGCTTTGGCCCATTTATGCTTGGCTTAGGCAGATTCCACCCAACAGCCGGCTCTTTGGCAGCGGTTATACCCTGGCTATTCTGTCCGGCTGCCTTTATTTCTAAAACAAGGCGCTCGTGGATAGCAACAGCGCTTTCGCTCTTACCGTTTCTTGCGATAATATTTTTCTTTCACGCAACAATCCATTTCCGTCTATTTGCGATTCCAAAACAAGCCCGATTGCATCTTGCCGACTTGCTTGGCCTTATATCGCCGCTCGTCAGCGCCAAGCGAGGACTAAGCACCATTGGATTCTATCATATCCCATTGGCAGCGCTCTTGATGGGCTTTTCGATGCTGCTTGCGGCAAGGCGTTTCGGCATAATGATGATTATTGCAGTCGGCGCCGCCCTGTCTTTTTGCCGGGCAATTCCCCAGCTTGAAGTCAGCCCTATCATCTGGTTTTCCATCCCTGCGATGTGCTGCTCGATTCTTATTGGAGTAGGGATGCAGGGGCTAATCTGCTCCGGCTTTGGCGATAGGAAAATAGTCCTGGCAATAACGGTAATTATTGGCGCACTTGCCATCGTAACACTTTTGCTTGCGACAAAATACTTTCAGGTCTTTGCGGGTCTGGCATCAGGATATGCAAGGGTTTTTACCGACACCGGCAAACTTTTCACGCTGGGGGCGCTGGTTACAGCTACCATATTTTTTATGGCACGGGCAAAACTGCGATTGTTTGAGGTCCGCTGGCTTATGCTCGGAGCGGCCATATCCGTCGATATATTCCTCGGCGCAAGATTCATTATAGATAGAGTTCTCTAATTTGTAGCCCGTGACTCGTGTTTCGTCACAGGTTAATTGATGGGTGTCATTCTGAGCGAAGCGAAGAATCTCCCTTGCGCAGGCCAGATGGTTCGCCTTCGGCTCACCATGACAATCCCTCAAATCATCTGTGAAGAACCACTAGTGGCTCGTTGTTGCATCGAATTGTGGATTTGAGTTTTGGATCTTAAGGTTCGCGTATTAAGGTCTTTTAGAGGACTTAATATCAGATATCAAAAAAGCCATTATTGACGAAACAGCTCGATTAGACTATCCTGAAGATAACGTTAGGCATAGTTGGTAGTTTATTGTTCTTAGTTTGTCGCCGATGAACACATAACAACAAAATATTTTTAGAAAGATTTTATGATGCTTAAAAGAACACACACTTGCGGCCAGTTGCGTCTGGAGGACGCGGGCAAGAAAGTAACGTTAGCCGGCTGGGTCCACTCCTACCGCGACCATGGCAATCTGGTTTTTTTTGACCTTCGCGACAGAGAAGGTCTGACTCAATTAGTGTTCAATCCTGAGACGCAGCCGGAGCCACACAAGCTCGCACGGACAGTCCGCTGCGAATGGGTCATTGCGGCTCGCGGCATTATCCAGCCGCGCACTGCCGGTATGCAAAATCCCAAGCTGCCGACCGGCCAAATTGAGGTTTTTGTCCAGCAATTGGAAATCCTCAACGTCTCAAAGACCCCGCCATTTGAATTAGATAGCGCCGACAAGACAAGCGAAGAAATCCGCCTGGCCGGCAGGTATATTGACCTTCGCCGCCCCCAAATGCAGCACATCCTTCACATTCGTCACCGCGTTACAAAGCTTGTGCGGGACTATTTCGACCAGTTGGGCTTCTGGGAAATCGAGACGCCAATGCTCGCCAAGAGCACCCCCGAGGGCGCAAGAGATTTCCTTGTTCCAAGCCGACTCCATAGAAACTGTTTTTATGCCCTGCCTCAGTCGCCGCAGCTATTTAAACAAATCTTAATGGTCAGCGGCATCGACAAATATTTCCAGATAGTGCGATGTTTTCGCGATGAGGACCCACGAGCAGACCGCCAGGCAGAATTCACGCAGATCGATGTGGAAATGAGCTTCGTGGATAGTAACGATGTCATCGGCATTCACGAAATGTTGGTGGCGAAAATCTGGAAAGTGATTCTGGGCGTTGATGTCCCTGTGCCGATGCGGCGGTTATCTTATCAGCAGGCGATGGCCGATTACGGCATAGATAGACCTGATTTGCGTTTCGACATGAAGCTAAAAGACATCTCCGATATTGCAAAGCAAAGCACGTTCAACGTCTTTACATCGACTATCGAAACAGGCGGCATAGTCAAAGGGCTTTGTGCGCCGGGCGAAAAGTATTCCAGAAGTGACATCGAGAAGACACTAACTAACTTCGTATCAGACTATGGCGCAAAGGGACTTGTCTGGTCCAAAGTCAAAAAAGAAAGCGATAATTTATCTCTGGCCGGCGGTGTGGCCAAATTCTTTGGCCCGCAGCTGCAACAACAGATAATCGACCGCTTTGGAGCCAAAGATGGCGATATGATTTTACTTATCGCCGACAAGGAAGCCGCTGCTAACAAGGCACTAGCGCCTTTGAGGTGCAAAATTGCACGTGACCTCAAACTTTATTCTGAGAACAGATTTGAGTTCCTCTGGGTGGTTGATTTCCCTCTCTTTGAGTGGAATGAAAATGAAAAGCGATACGATTCGGTCCACCATCCATTCACCGCTCCGCTCAGGGATGACCTGCCTAAGCTCGAAACAGACCCCGCCAATATCCGTTCTCAGGCATACGATATTGTTGTCAACGGCAGCGAAATCGGCGGAGGAAGCATCCGTATTCACGAACCAGCCATCCAGCAAAAAGTCTTCGACCTGCTCAATATTACCAGAGAGCAAGCACAGCGTCGGTTCGGTTTCTTTCTCAAGGCCCTTGAGCACGGCGCCCCGCCCCACGGTGGAATAGCGATAGGTATGGATCGGTTGATTATGCTACTTGTCGGCACGGATAATATTAGAGACGTCATCGCCTTTCCGAAGACCCAAAGCGGCCAGTGCCTCTTAACCGACGCCCCAAGCGAAGTGGACCAGAAGCAGCTCGATGAACTCAATCTACGAACGCAAAAACACTCACATATTGTGGAACCGCCACCAGATACCGAAAGCAATCCGCATTGAAACATTGTAAATTGAAAGAGTAGTTTCAATGGCCTTTACCTTTAACGTTTGTGAAGTGTTCCAGATGGCAGAACAGATAGAACGCAAAGCGGCGGTCTTCTGCCGCAAGGTCGTTGAAAGCTTTGAATATCCAAAGACACGCAAGGTGTTGCTCCATCTGGCCGACTGGGAGGAAAAGCATGCTGATGTTTTTGCCGCCATAAGAAAAGGTCTTGTGGCACGGCCATCTTGGCCGTATCTTCACGGGCTGGAAGCCCGTGCCACAAGTACCTCTTTTGACCCTGACAATGAAGAGGGATTATATCTGCAAGCAATGGCGGATGACCACGTCTTCAATGTCAAAGATGACACCTGCAGGTATCTGACCGGTGATGAGAGCCCTCAGTGTATTCTTAAGACCGCCGTCAACCTGGAAAAAGAGGCACTGGCATTCTTTCTTGGCCTAAAAGCCGCCGTCCCAAAGCAGGCAGACAAAGATAAAGTCGAGGTAATTATAAAGGCAAAGATGAAACATATCGGCCTGCTAAACCAGGAACTCCAGACCGAGACCAACAAATAACCCAATTTTCAATTTTAGATTTGATGCGGTTGAGCTTAATACCCATTTTGCAGAAGTTTTTAGAGCGTTTGCGTCTGTGGCCACTGTCACTAGCTGAAAAGTGCCGCCTGGCGTTCGGAACAGCAGTGGCACTCACCCTCGTAGTTGCCCTGCTGCTGCCCTATATCTGGATGGGCCAGCTTACACAAAAGGGGCTGCTCGATTCCAATAAGGCAAAGGCAGAGGCGCTGCTATTGCGTCTGCACTTCCAGATGAAAGATGCGGGCGAATCGACACTTCCGGCACTAAACAATGCCGGTGCGGCAATGGATGTGAACAATCCTGAGCTGCGATGGATTCGCTTTGGCAAGAATGGTCAGGACAAAATTGACAAACTGACGAATGAGCAGAAAAAGAAAATCGAATCTCTCAAGACCGAGGGGACAAGAGATGATAATATGCTGCTGGCGAAAAAAGGCGGCGTTCTGCAGAGCAGCTATATCCGTATCTTTCGTGCAACCGATAGCTGTGTAAGCTGTCATTATCCGCAGGGCTCTGCTGGCGCATTTTCTCTCAATGAACCAATAGGCGTGGTACTCATTCAATCGCAGACCGTCGGGAACGATATCGGAAACACCATCTTCCTCAACCGGTTCTTCGTCATCGTTGCAGGTCTCATTGCGGGCACAGGGGCTATTGTGGCCTTCTATGTCATCACCCAGCGTGTAATCCTGCGGCCCATCAGGCAACTGCGGGCTCTTGCCAATAATGTCGCCGAAGGAAATCTCGATATAAGAAGCTCAATTCAAACTCGCGATGAATACGAAAAGCTCGCAGACGCCTTTGACAATATGCTCGACAACCTCCAGGCGGCCCAGGAAAAGCTGCGCCAGGCCAATGTCCAGCTCGACGCCAAAATCGCCGAGCTGTCCCAGAGAAATATCGAGCTATTTAAGGCCAATAAAGTAAAAAATGAGTTTCTGGCCAATATGAGCCACGAGTTTAGAACGCCGCTTAATGCTATCCTTGGTTTTGCACAGGTGCTGCGTGAAAAGCCCGAGCTGCTCACGGAAGACAAAGCTAAAAAATACGCGGAGAACATCATTACAAGCGGTAATCGCCTCTTAAATATGATTAACGACCTTCTGGACCTGGCAAAAGCGCAGGCAGGCAAAATGGAATTGCATATAGAGCAGGCCTCATTAGCTGAATTGTGCAGAGCGACCGTGTCTGCCTTCGGACTCCAGACAAAGGAAAAAAGAATCAAAGTCAAGCTGGAGGTTGATGACAATATTCCCCTGCTCTCAACCGATGCCGGCAAGGTCCAGCAGATACTTTATAATTTCCTCAGCAACGCCGTGAAATTTACGCCGCCCAAAGGCAGAATTGAAGTGCGGGCAAGGATGCTCGATGAAAGAATGGTCCGCATGGCAGTCTCCGACACCGGCAGCGGCATCGCCCACGCCGACAAAGAAAAAATATTCGAGAAATTCCGACAGCTTGACGGCTCTATAACCCGTTCTTCTCCCGGCAGCGGCCTGGGGCTGGCTATCAGCAAGGAGCTGGCTGCCATGCTGGCAGGCAACGTCGGCCTTGAAAGCGAACTCGGCAGGGGTTCAACCTTCTGGCTCGACATCCCCGTCACCCTCACCAGAGACCAAAACCAACCCTCTCAGACAACTATGACAGCTCCATAATTGCTATTGTTACCGCCTTGCATTAAACTGAACCAAGCAAATTCTTTTTAATTTTCTGAAGGAGTTAAAGCTATGCGTCTGCTACTGTTTTTAGCTGTATTGTCTGCAAATGCTGCAAGCATCGAGCATCGAGGTTTATCCGCCGAAGGCGGAATCGAGCATCGAGTATCGAGTATCGAGTATCAAACATCAGCTCACCTGTTTTCCGTCCAGGATATGCTTGCGGCCAAACGCATCTCCGACCCCCAGGTCTCGCCTGATGGAAGGTGGGTCGTCTTTGTGCTCCGCGAGACCGACCTCGAAGCAAACAAAGGCCGAACCGACCTTTGGCTTGCCCGCCTTCCGTGTGGTGGGCTTGCCCGCACCGATGGCGCCAACCTGCTCCAATTAACCTCACATCCCGAAAACGACTCTAATCCACGCTGGGCGCCGGATAGCAACTCTATCTACTTTCTATCCAGCCGGAGTGGTTCCTCGCAGGTCTGGCACATAAGTATTACCGGCGGCGAAGCACAGCAGGTCACAATTTTGCCTCTCGATGTCGCCAATCTGCTCGTCTCGCCCGATGGCAAACACATCGCTTTTACTATGGATGTCTTTCCTGATTGCAACAGCCCCGCACAAACAAAAGAAAAACTTGAGCAAACCAAGCAAAGAAAATCGAGCGGTCGAATCTACGAGCGAATATTCGTCCGGCACTGGGACGCCTGGAAAGATGGCCGACGCTCACATCTGTTTGCGATGTCATCGGCAGGGGGTGATGCAGTGGACGTAATGGCTGGTATGGATGCCGATACCCCTTCTAAACCCTTCGGCGGCCCGGAAGAAATTACCTTTACTCCGGACAGCAAAGGCATAATCTTTACCGCCCGTGATGTCGGCAGAGAAGAACCCTGGTCAACGGACTTCGACCTTTACTGGGCGCTCATTGACAACTCCCGCCCACCAAAATGCTTCACCGATGAAAACAATGGCTGGGACACTAACCCGGTTTTTTCACCCGATGGCAAAACTCTGGCCTACTTAGCTATGGCCAGACCCGGCTAC
>CAZKOQ010000055.1:0-13512 GCA_964554425.1 uncultured Pirellulales bacterium
AAACCACACCTTCTGCCTTCGCAATCTTTATACAGGCGCCGTCTCGTGCAACCTCCAGCCGACACAGTTCGCCACCAACTTCTATATAGTTGCCGACATAACAGATAGCCGAATCTTCCCCGCCGATTCTAATGCGGTCGCAGTCGCTAAAGTTTACAGATTTGTCGTTAAAAGTCCCGTTGGCGTCATAGTCGATAAGAACACATTGTTTTTTTTCTCCCCCAAGCGTAATTGTTCCCTCATACCACCCGGCGCAGCTTGCCCATAAAGGCTGCGCATCGTGGTCGCACAGTTGGAAGTTCAGATGATAAGTAATCGGGCCATCTTCTCCCTCAAAAGTTACTTTTACGGGTCCAAAATATGAATGTTGCCGCTCCGCCCGGTAGGCCTGAACGGGCATCTGGTCTTTGAGCCCTCCATCCGCATTCGAGTCAATATACAAAAGGTCGTGAGTTCTACCTTCACCTATCTGGTTGCAATCTACCGCTATAAGCAGATATCCTTTTTTGACCATCGGACTTAGCCACTTGTAGAATAGCGGCTTATTCTCTTTGAAATCCGGTAGCGCCACTCCCTCAGGCAACTGTGAAATCAGCTTCAGCGACTGCTGGGACGTATCTTTCAAAATCGAGCGCGCATCACGAGATGATTGATATTGCAGCCACTGCTCCTCCTGCCCGAAAGCAGCCGATGCTATGGCAAGCAAACCAATAACCGCTGTGAGCCAGATGGGGGATTTAATTGACATTTCATAGTCTCCAAAAAATAACTAATTATCCGCCTAAACCGCAACCTGTATAAATTAAGACGCAGACGTAGCGAAAATGTTACAAATTTCTTGTGCTTTTGACAATATTTTCTTTTTCTAAACCTCTGGCAGGGGTGGATTTGGCTCGGCCTTTGTCTCTACCGACATCGATTTAAGCCGCAGGCACGCATAGAAACGCTGGCGGAAAAACCGGCTCCATATCGCCAAAATCATAAAGGGGAGCACAACCACATACGTGCAGCCGCCAAAGATAAGGCCTGTTAGAAGAACTATCCCCACTACCGTGTGCAAGTCATCCGGCGAAACACCGGAAATACACCACACCATCAACATCCCTGCGAGCAAAACAAGAAAAACGCCGACTCCGGCAACTGTGGTCCACACACCCAGCCACAGGGCAAAACGCCAACTGCTGTATCGCTTCCGGCACCACCAACCGGCAAGCACAAAGCCAAGCACCAAAATCAGAGCCGAGAGCCCGGCAACTAAAAGCGAAGCCACCGTCTGCAGGGATGACTCCTGCGAGGGATAAGAGACCGCCCCTGCAATGCCGACCAGTCCTATTATGACCAGAGCCAATAGTGCAACAAGAAACCGGTTACGGTTACCGAGCCAGTGCGATAGCAGCCACAGCACAGCAAGCCCCACGGTCAGTGAAATAATTATCCCGTCCAGTGCAGCCACTGATGAAGAAGGAAATCCAATCACCCTTCTCAAAAATGACCAAGCTACGTTGACAACCAGCAGCGGCACAAGCACAAGAAGCGCCTGCGCGTTGCGGTTCGGCTTAACCAGAACTATTGCTACAACCAGCACAGCCCATATTGCAAGGCCAGGTGCGCTATAGCGCCATTTCCAGTTGTAAACCGCCGGCTCGCTCTCTTTCTCACCCAACTCTCCAATATCTGCAGAAGCAACAATTTTCAATTCACCGAACGCTGTCAAAGGTACTCGCCACGAGTACCGGCAGATGCCGCCTCAGCCATACTCGAATGTGCCTGAGGCGATTTTTCTATTTCCCTTATAAGCAGTAAACCGTGGCGGCTTGCTCCGGTCACTGGCCGTATATGTCTCACCGCCTATCCCCACCAGTTCATAATCCAGTGTTAGCAATCTTCCCTGACGCTGGGCGTTCACTATCTGTTTGAGCGGCGCTCCGACCCTCAAAAGCCCCGGCTTATTTGCGTCAACTGTTATCCAGTCTTCGTCTCGTGTCTGGTAGATATAGCAGTCGTATCCGCCCTCAAGATGAACTTCGCGCAATATGTACCTTCCCACTGAAACTTTTATGCCCTCCCCAGGCCGGTCAAATTTAACCTTCTCGCCACCCTCACGCTCCAGAACAAGCTTCTTAATATATTTACCATCCAGCTTCAGTTCGCCCTGGTTCGGTTCTTGTCCGTGGGCTTTTTGAAAGCTACACAGATATAATACGACCGTCAAAATAACTTTGATGCGCATAAACTGGCTCCCAAAACCGCGTTTCTAACTTTGCCCAAAACATCACCTTAAAAACAGAAAGTCATTTTGTTCTGATATTATAGACGTTGCAAGCCAGCTCTTGTAACAAAAAAACGTGAAAATCACCCTGTTAGAAGTAATTCTAATCCACGTAAATCACAACCGGACGTTTTGCAGCGACTCTGCCATAGAGCTGTCCTGTATCGAACACCGCCTCGATATTGAATGTCTCTTCTTTTCCAGCCAGTTTTAAGTCTGTCGGTACTCGCCACGAGTAACCACAGGTGCCGTCTCACCCAAAGGGCATTATGCCGCCGCCGACCACCTCGCCGTTGGCTCGTGTAATGAGCACCTGTGGTTCAACATCCTCATACTCCGACAGGCGAGCAACGGTATATGATGCGGCAAAGTAACCAACTATAATAATTATGGCGCCAATCGCCGGAAGAAGCGGCAAAAGACGGTATCGCCGGCGCAAGCGGCGTGAAAATATCCACACAATAGCAGAGCCAATCAAAACGATGACGGCAAGCCATACCAGTGACGGGGGCGTCTCCAGAGTAGCTTTGGCTCTGAGGTCACGAACCATTATGTCCAGTTTGGGGTCAACCAGGACCGCTTCGACCCTTACCTGCTCACCTGCTTTGAAGCGACTGTCCTGCGCAGGCGAAGCAAATATAATTTCCGGCTTATTTGAAAAATCCAGAACAAACGGCTTGTCCTTCTTGATTGTGAATCCATAGACCAATGGCCGCCCACCTCGGTCCTGTGCCTTACCATCGCTGTGATAATTTGTTGAAATGGTCACGCAGAATGACCCGTAATGAATTGTCAAATATGCAGGCGAAAAGTTCCCAACAGGCAGCGTGCAGCTTCTGACCGGCCTTGCTTCTCCATCTTCTGATTCAGCCCTCATAACCACCGCCATATCTTTGGAGAACAAAGAACCGCTGGCGCTCTTGTCCCACACAAGTCGCCCTCCAGAGCCAATCTTAAACGTCCCGAATTCACCATCGTATGACTGCACAGTCAATTTATCTCCCCCAGGAGTGGTCGAAAATCGATAGGACGTTCCCTTGATTTTGTGTAAGGCCATCAGCAAATCCGCCCCTAACCAGTGAAATTCGCGGTCAGGTTGGCCTTTGGGAGTCAGTCGAAGCCGCGTAGGCGGCCTGTCAAGCCGCGTCCCTATAGGGTATTCATTTGTCATTAGCACATCATATTGCTCTCCGGCTATCTCGATTTGTCCCCTGTGTGCTTTAGTTGCAACAAATCGCATAGATGGAACACCACTGTCAAAAAGTAAAAGTCGCGGCATAACCTCAACAAAATATTTATTGCCTGTCCCAACGTCAGCGCCTATTCTCAAATAGTTGAAACAAACCTGTTCTTTTATCTGCGGCGATTTCAAGATAGCCCCATCTGGCAGATTATCCAGAAGCTTTACCGGTGTATCATTCGTCAGGTCCAGGTCGCAATTGCCGTCAAAATAAAGCCGGTCATACCCACGTTCGGTCCCTGCAGATTCATCTATTGCGAAATAGAACGCCGTCCCAGAACGCTCCTCCCCGTATTCCATATCGACGCGAATCGAACCGTAAATAGGTCTGTCCGAATTAAATGCCGGATACTTGACGTTGGGGTCGGCTTTATGCTCGCACTTGACAAAATGACCGAGGGCATAACGCTCCGGCACCTTATTCGCATCAAAAACAGAGACTTCCTCCAGTTCAAAGACAAGCCCTTCCGTTTTTTGCTTTCCAGATACTTCTTTCTGCTGTCCTTTGGCAGTCGTTGCCTCTGTCTTTTTCTTACAGCCCGGTGGAATTACTAAGAGGGTTAGAAAAAACAATACAATACTGCTGGCTGCAAAAAATGCGGTTAGATGTGGTTTTTTTCTCATATCCGGCATCCTCATCAAATGGCCACAGCCATTCAGTTGCCTTCAATAGGTATTGTAACACTTTTCATTCCAGAAGTCGCACAAAAAGCAAAAATTATATCAGGTTGCATCTGTCACAAGGCATACACGACCTTCCCGGAAAGTTCGCGGGATAAAGGATATTTAGTTGAAATCATTTCCAATCGGAATTATCCTATTGAACCGGGTTTAATTATGAAATGCTCAAAAGAATTAGGATAGAAACTCAAAAGTGGCTAACGAAGATTGGAAAAGCAAGTTTGCAGCCAGGTTTATCGTCCTTGACGGTCCCGATGGTGCCGGCAAAACTACGCAGGCAAAACTCCTAACTGAATTCCTTCGCGTGAGCGGAGTTCCCACTAGCGGCTTTCGCGACCCTGGCGATACAGTCATCGGCGAGAAGATAAGGCAAATCCTCCTTAGCCCCGAGCATATCGCTATGAGCACGCGGACGGAGGTCCTCTTGTATATGGCTGCAAGAGCACAGCTTTGGCAGGAAAAGATAGTGCCCGCATTGCGAGAGAAAGAATGTGTCGTTCTTGATAGATGGATTTCGAGCACCTGCGCCTACCAGGGCCACGCCGGCGGATTCGGTATCCACAATGTTATCAAGGTCGCCGCGGATTCCCTCGCTCGCCTCTGGCCTGATATTACCATCATTCTTGATGCCGACCCCGAAATATGTTTTCGCCGATTGCCGCGTAAGCTCGACAGAATAGAGCTGAAGCCTCGCGAGTATCACCAGAGGGTTCGAGAGGGTTTTCTGACACTGGCCCGCGAACAGAAAAACTTCTTTGTAGTCGATGCCGCAGGTGACATTGAAACGGTCCACGAAAAAGTGTCCCGTGTGATTTCCCAGGTGAGCTTTGCATAGATGTCGCTGAAAGATATTTTCTGTCAGGATAGGGCTATCCGGCTTCTACAAAGGGCTTTGTCCGCCGACAAAGTTCCCCACGCCTATATTTTTGCCGCACCCGAAGGCGTGGGAAAATATACAACCGCGCGTGAATGGGCCAAGCTGCTTCTGTGCAAAAATCCTGCAGTAGAAAAAAACGATGGCGGTGATTTCGCCGACAGCTGCGGCCGGTGCCAATCCTGCCAATCCTTCGACACCGGTTCTCACCCTGACTTTACACACATATATAAGGAGCTAAGGGAATTTACCGAAGAAGGCAGAGGCAAGCCGGCCCCGCTCGAACTGCCGATAGATGTCATACGCGAATTTCTTGTCGGCAAGGTCTCGATTAAGCCGGCCTTGTCCCTACGAAAGGTCTTCATTGTCAGCGAGGCCGAAAAGTTAAACGTCTTTTCGCAAAATTGCCTTCTTAAAGCCCTTGAGGAGCCGCCGCTGTATTGCTGCATAATTTTATTGTGCACCCGGCTGGAGCAACTGTTGCCTACCATTAAGTCCAGATGCCAGATAATCCGCTTTGGCCCGATAGAGCAGGGAAAGGTAATCGAAAAATTAGAACAGATGAACCTTGACCGCAACATCGCCAAATTTTTTTCGCGGCTTTCCCAGGGCAGTTTGGGTCTTGCCTGCCTGTGGGCAAAGCTCCAGCTCGCAGATGCACGGCTCTATGAAACCAAAAAAATGCTCCTTACCTCCATATCCGGCTGCGAATTAGCCGACACCCTCGACCTGTCCCAAAAGTTTCTTGATGAAGGCAAAAGAATCGCCGGCGTCTGGGCCGAGCTTGACAAGACCACCAGCAAAAGCGACATCGACCGCAAGGCCCAAAAGACCCTTATCCAGATAATAGTGTCCGCTTTACACGATGCGATGAAATCGGATACCACGCAGTCGCAAGAGCTCATCAACTTCGACCAGCACGAGCTAATAAAAAAATTGGCTGCCCGATTTAGTCCCGAACAGTCCGCCCAGAAGGTTACCGATTGCTATAAGCTGTTTCGCTGGCTCGATGACGGCGTCAACGAAAAGCTTATTTTCGACCACCTCTTGTTAAACCTATCCGTTTCTGATATAATGAAGATTTAAGGATTTTGCTGCGCATTCTGCAAAATCTTCATAGTTGCTCGGAGTTGATGAACCCCGTTAGAAAATTGTTTTCTTTTCTAACAGGGCGGACTACGAGCTCATAACAACGAACATTTAACAGCGATACTGAGGCAGATTAGATGTCGGACATCTCAACAACAAAACCGAAGGTGGCGAAGGGCAAAAAATATATGCTCGTCCGCTATGGGCGGATGGGTATAGTCGGCCTGTTTGAGCACAATGAATCCAAAATACCGAAACTGGACGCCCCCGTTGTCGTGAAAACAGAAAAGGGCCTGGAATTAGGCCAGATAATCGGGCCTCTGGCGTTCTATAAGGCAGGCCAGATAAAATTAACCGATGAGCAAATAAAAGCATATTTCAGCGGCGCCGAGCCCCAGTTCTCCTACGAGCAGGCGGGTAAATTCATACGCTTCGCAACCTCCGAGGACATTAACGAAGACCAGCACTTGCGGAAAATCGCCAAAGAAGAAATAGAATGCTGCAAACGTCTCGCACAGGAGCTAAATCTCCTAATGAAAATCGTTGATGCGGAGCACATATTTGGAGGCGAGCGCATCCTTTTTTACTTCAAAGCCGAAGGCAGGATAGATTTTCGAGAGCTTGTCAAAAAACTCGCCCAGGAGTTTCAGACCAGGATTGAAATGCGACAAATCGGCTCCCGCGATGAGGCAAAGCTGCTCGGCGACATCGAAAGCTGCGGCCAGGAATGTTGCTGTAAAAAATTATTGAGATTCCTCAAGCCGGTTAATATGCGAATGGCAAAGATGCAAAAAGCCACGCTCGACCCATCAAAAATCTCCGGTTATTGTGGCCGGCTAAAATGCTGCCTCCGATACGAGGACGAAACTTACACCGACCTTAAAAGTCGTCTGCCCAAGAAAAATACTCGTGTCAAAACCGGCCAGGGCGAGGGCAAAGTCATCGACACCCAGATTTTGACCCAGCTTGTTATGGTTGAAATCGACGGCGGCGAAAAAGTCGCCGTCCCCGTCGCCGATCTTGAAATCATTGCCCCACCTCCGCCCTCGTCACAGCAGCAAGACCAGGACATCGTCCCGGAGGATGAAAAAGAGGATTCAGGCGAGGTCGAAATCCGATAGCTGTCAGGAAAGAACTATGCCGCGAAAAATCGTTGTAACATCCGCCCTGCCTTATGCAAATGGCCCCATACACATTGGTCACCTCGTTGAATACCTCCAGACCGATATCTGGGTCCGTTTCCAAAAGCTGTGCGGAAACCAATGCCTATACTTCTGTGCCGATGATACTCACGGCACGCCGATTATGATAAGCGCCCGCTCCGCAGGCATAAATCCCGAAACGCTAATCGAGCGAATGCACAAAGAGCACACGGCGGATTTCGACGGCTTCCACATCCGGTTCGATAATTATTACACAACCCACTCGCCTGAAAACAGATTTTTCAGCGAGCTAATCTTTGGCCGCCTGAATCAAGCCGGCTCAATCGTCAAACGAAATATCGAGCAGACCTACTGTCAGAATTGTAAAATGCCTCTGCCCGATAGATTTATTCGCGGCACCTGCCCGCGTTGTAATGCCGAGGACCAATATGGCGACTCCTGCGAAGTTTGTAGCGCAACCTACCAGCCAACTGACTTAATTAACCCCTACTGCGCAACCTGCAAGGCAACGCCCACACTCCAGGTCTCCGAGCATTACTTCTTTAAGCTCACCGATTACCAGCAAAAGCTCAAAGACCTTATCGCCGGCGGACACACGCAAAAATCGGTGGCAAACAAGCTCAATGAATGGTTCAAGGCGGGACTGAAAGACTGGGACATATCCCGCGATGGCCCCTACTTCGGCTTCAAAATACCCGGCGAGGAAGATAAATTCTTCTACGTCTGGCTGGACGCGCCCATTTGCTATATGGCCTCAGCCAAAAACTATTGCGACCGAAACGGCCTCGATTTCGATAAGCTCTGGAACAGCGGCGAATACGAGCTGTATCACTTCATCGGCAAAGACATAATGTATTTCCACGCCCTGTTTTTTCCAGCGATGCTAATCGGCGCCGGTTTCAGGACCGCCAATAAGCTCTTCGTCCACGGATTTCTTACCGTCAACGGCGAAAAAATGAGTAAATCACGCGGCACCTTTATCAAGGCAAGCACATACCTTAAATACCTCAACCCAGAATACCTGCGCTATTACTACGCAAGTAAATTAACGGACGGCATAGAAGATATAGATTTGCGGATAGAGGACTTCATAAACAAAACTAATTCCGATTTGGTTGGCAAATTTGCCAATCTCGCCTCCCGCTCCGTCCCGATGGCAAGTAAGAGCTTCTCGGGCCGGCTCGGGCGATTGGACCAACAGGGCAGAGGCCTTATAAATAAGCTCATTTCAGCAAAAGACCAAATCATTGAGGATTACGAAAATCTTAATTTCGCTTCTGTTGTTCGGACGATTGTCGCTCTCTCCGACCAGGCCGACCGATATGTCGAGAGAAGTAAGCCGTGGGCCACAGTAAAAACCGACCCGGACAAAACACAGGCCGTCTTGACCACCATAGTAAATGCCGTCCGAGTCCTGATGATTTACTTAAAGCCGATTCTACCCAGATATGCAGAAAAGGTGGAAAGAGTCCTGAATATTTCATCGCAAACGCTCACAGATTTGGAAACAGTCCTTGAAAATCACACGATAAACCAGTTTGAACGATTATTCGAAAGAGTTGACGAAAAGCAGGTGAACGCAATGGTAGAAGAAAGTAAGGAATCTCAAGTCCCCAAAGTGGCGGCCACGGTTCCGGCTGCCGAGCCGATTAAACCGGAGTGCACAATTGATGATTTCGCAAAAATCGACTTGCGAATCGCCAAAGTCGTAAAGGCGGAATCCGTCGCAGGCGCCGACAAGCTGCTGCGCATGCAATTAGATGTCGGAGGGCCGCAAAAGACCGTCCTCGCCGCCATAGCAACCGCCTACAAACCCGAACAGCTTAACGGCAAGCTCGTAATCTATTTTGCCAATCTAAAACCCAGGCAGATGCGCTTCGGTCTGTCCGAAGGTATGATTCTGGCGGCTGGCTCCGGCGGAAAAGACATTTATATGCTTAGCGTTGACCCCGGCGCAAATCCCGGCCAAAAAGTGCTCTAAAGTTTTCCGCCAAACATTTGGCGGATTGTTTGTTGTTATGAGTTCATAGTTCATCCGCCACACATAATGGCGGATTCATCGACAATAAACGACAAGCAACGAACTATGAACAATGAACTACGAACGATAAACGATATGCGAAAGACTCTCGAACAACTCGCTAAAGAGGATGGCCGTTACAGCCCTGGCGCGATGCGTTTTGTCTATGAAGGGCTTGGCTATACCGTTGAAAAGGTGGCCGACCAGCCCAGGCACGTCAGCGGCCAGATACTTTGTGAAGGTCTTAAAAAACTCTCACTCGAGCGTTGGGGCCGTCTGGCAATGCTGGTCCTGAGTAGCTGGGGCATCAAAACCACACGCGATTTCGGCGAAATCGTCTATTCTTTAATAGAGCACAAGTGGATGAGCGCTCAGCCGACCGACTCAGTGGATGATTTCAACGACGTTTATGACTTCAAAGCCGTCTTCAAAAACCAGTTTGAATTTTAGGAAAAGCTGAAATTGGTTAATTTGTGATTGGTTAAATGGTTAATTGGTAATTCGAAATTCTACAAACATTAAATCATAAAGCCAAAATCCTAAACGCTGTCTGCGCTCTTGAGTTTTTTTCTGAGGTCCTTGTGGAAGCTTCCCTCACATACACCCTCAACCGCACCTGTCATAAAGATTTCCCAGCCCTTGCCGATTTCGACTAATAAAGTTCCACCCGGCATCTTTACACTCACCTTATTATCTACCAGTCCTAATTTATGGGCTGCTGCTGCCGCCGCACAAGAGCTACTTCCCGAAGCCAGCGTATAGCCCGCGCCTCGCTCCCAGATTCTGATTTCAATACTGCTCCTGTCGAGCACCGACATTAGTTGCACGTTAATCCGCTTCGGAAACATCCGATGGTTTTCGACAAACGGCCCAAGCTCCCTGGCTTTTTCCTCACTTACTTTAGCCATCGCAATTACGCAGTGAGGATTGCCGATGGATACGCAGGTTACTTTGTATTTAACCTTGTTGACCTCAAGCTCCTCATCGACTACTTCCCTCTTCTTTCCGGCTACCGGTATCTGGGTGCTGACAAACGTAACCTTGCCCATATTGATTCTTATCATATTCGCGGTATCATCCAGCACGCTTACGTCCACGACCCCGCCAAGCGTTTTGATTTTGAAATGTTTTGTCTTTACGTATTTATTCTCAAATAGATATTTGGCAAAGATTCGCAGCCCGTTGCCGCTCTTTTCCGCTTCGCTGCCATCTGGATTAAAAATTCTAACCTCAGGTAAATCTCTGTTGCCCAGAGGGCCATATAATATTCCGTCCGAGCCCACGCCGAAGTTCCGGTGGCAAATCAGGCGAATCGCCTCCGGCGTCAAATTCACATCGGCCACTTTCGGGTCGATTACAAGATAGTCATTGCCCAGCCCGTGAAACTTGGCAAAATGTATTTTCACACTTATAGCTCCTAAATAACTTCTTTATTTACCGTGCAGACCGAAATCGGTTGCCGCCTGCGGCATAATTTTAACATATAACAGGATAAGAAGCGAACAGTGAAAAACCACTTTTAAGTGTCAGCCCATAAGAAAGGGCTGCGAACGAAAAGTCGCAGCCCCTTCTTAAAGCCAATTTTCGGAGCAACCGCCCTATCACCTCGGCTTGGACGGCGGACCTGGCTCAATTATTGTAACCGTGTCGTAGCCGAAGAAATATTGGCCGCTTACGAGCTGCCCGGCGACTTGCAGCACCACATTGCCGTTCTGCGAAACAGCGTTCATTATTTGCTCCTTGTCAAACGAAGCGATAATCCTCACACGCTCTATCCGACCCATAAGTGGAGGCATAATATGCTGAACCATCGCCTCAATCTCGCCAGGATACATCCGCAGCTTCTGGCTGCTGTCTATATCATCAATGGCTATCCCCTCAGGCATCCGAAGCAGCGTCAATACCGGCCCCTTACCAGTGCGGTTAATTACCTCCGGAAATACCCATAGCTGTGCCTCAATCGGCGCAATAACAGTTACGACAACCTGATCCGGCTTGGAATCATCTATCCCATCATTTACAACCAGCTCGATGGTATGCTGCCCGGCAGGCAGTCCAATCACGGGCTTTGGCCCGGTCGCCGTCTGGCGATTGCCAACCGCCCAGCTCCATCTGTAAGTCAATGGATGACCATCCGGGTCTAAAGAGCCGCTGCCATCAAGAGTAACCCTGGCGATTCCACCCACTCCTACATAAGCCGTCTGGTCCGGCCCGGCATTCGCAACAGGTGGTTTATTTTGCTTTTGCTGTAATTCGTAAATGATTCGGTTGATGATTTTAAGGGTGTCTGTCGCCGTAGCCAAAGAATTATCTGTAACGGTCATCTCGATAACCTCTTCTACTCTGCCCAATGCCTTAGTCTGGCAGGTCGGCTCCGGGCCGCTGTAAATGACAACTTCATCGGGAAGCCGTTTCCAGGTATATTTGATAATCTGACCATCTGTGTCCGAGGAACCGCTGCCATCCAGGGTTACTTTTTCGTTGGCATCAGCAATCAGGTCATCGCCTGCATCAGCAATTGGAGGTATTACTGGCCCAATGGCAGGAACAGAGAGAACGATGTTGTCTAAATTAGCGTTAAAAACAGCACTTGAACTTATACCCGAATAACCGTGCCTGCCGACCATTCCAAGATTGCTGCCAAGAAATTGTAAATCTTTGGTAAACCCACCCCCGGGCACCGCGAGGGTTGAGTTCCAAATGGGTGCTCCAGTGAGTTTATCAAGTACCTCTAAATGAGCGACTTCTGCATCGGAGTCGTAGCTTACCTTGAACGTGTACCACCTATTCAAAGACCATCCAGGGTAGATATCGGCGTAGGCACCAGCGCCGTTCGCACAAACTTGAAAACCAATGACACGACCACCGTCAGCGCGACCCATCACAACCATAATAAACTCCCCTCCTTGACCCCAAGGTTCTTCAAGGCTGCTATCCCAGACTCCAAAGTAGAGTCCGGATGACCAATCACACTGTGTTACTTGGATGTCCCAGCGAAGTTGGAAACTGCCAACCGGCTGGTCCATTGTCTTTCCGGCATACCTGTTCGGATAGTAACCTGGATAGGTGTTAGTATTGTGGACAAAGTAAGTACCCATTGAGTTGTCCCAGTAGTAATTCGCGGGTTGGTCGGTTATCCAGCCCGGGTCCGACGAAAAATCTGTTTGATAAACTACCTGCCAGGTATTCGCTGCTGCTGTGCCGGCCACGCTCAATATCAGGCCAAACACACAAATTGTTAAATTTAACCGTTTCATTTTTCGCTCCTTTCAAAAAAATTATTATCTTTTATGACAACATAATTAACTGCAAAGACTTTTTCAATCTTTGCTGGTTCGGTCGCTTAAATAACAACTACCACGGAAGCTCAATAATGCCGCGAGGGAACTTACTAGGGTCAGTCTCGTGTGCCGTACCATTGCACCATCCTCCGGGGTCGATCTGACTATTGCCTTCGATATACATATGGTTGCCCGCCGGATCAAAACCGTATGAGTAAGGCCTCCAATATGTCACCGGCTCCCCATTTACCCATCGCCAAGAATTCGGGTTACTCCTATCTCCACTTACATATTCAAGACCTATCCAGGCAATATTGTGCAGGCCACCTTGAGTATATATGTTATTGATTGTTTCAACCGCCCAATAATTCTCGACCTGGTTATTGATTGTAACCAAATGTCCACCCACAGCAACTGCCTCTGCCTCAGCTTGCTCCCAGACGCCATATTGCAAAGTCAGAGCGTAATGATGGCCATTATAGGAGAGCCAGTTATAATTAGCGGGAAGCTCAAGTCCGATTCCTGTCCGCAGCCAGTTTTCCGCCATCATCGCCAAATCTATAAAATTGACAATCCTATCGTGGTTGATGTCACCATCGAGCCATTTGGTTTCGCTCATACTTGCAAAAGGCGTTCCGCCGAATGCGCCCATATCAATTCGTCCGCCGTTGGGCATCGGCTCGTCAGATGGGTCATCGTTCGGGTCGCCGCCATCAACGCAGGGGCTTGTAACCTTGTCGAGGACCCAGACATCAGGCCTCGGCCAGTATCTGCCGCGTTGCGAAAGTAAATGGTAATCACCGTTTGCAGGGTCAGCAAAAAGCGGACTATTGGTTAGCTCTCCCCTGGAAAGTTGCTGGATTTCTTGAGCAGATAAAGCCCGATTATAAATGCA
>CAZKOQ010000056.1:0-13429 GCA_964554425.1 uncultured Pirellulales bacterium
GCCGTATGTTTTCAGGAAAGTCAATAACTGATTGATACCTTCAAATAACCCAAGTGAGAGAGGTATGACAATCACGCCAACTACTGCAATGGCGCGATACCAATTAAATCCAGATGGCGATGGCAACTGGCATCTCGAGGTGATTTGCCAGGCAAGCCGGCTAATAAGCATACCTATTGCCGCTCCTGCACACACATCCGATGGATAATGGGCCATTACAGCTACTCTCAAAATCCCGATAATACTGCTGATGGTAAAAAGTATTATCGACCACTGCCGGCGGACAAAGGGTGCCAAGGCCGTCGCTACCGCAAATACGGCAGCAGCATCACCGGAAGGAAATGACCAACTGCGTATAAGAGCGCTTCTGTCCTCTGCCCGTGAATGTACCTTGACAATATCCGCTGGCCGTGGCCTCTGCGCCAGGACTTTCAGTGATGGTATGGTTGGTAAAACCAGCAGAAGGGCCAGTATTGTGACCAGAGCCGGCCTGCCTCTGGCGGGTCGGCCGGTAGCCCACACCCAGCTTAGTAGCAGCCAAATCAGCACCCATCCTTTGCCTAATAGGGTGAATGCCTGTAGCCAGTTATTGCCGTGCCATTTGTTGGGATGCTGATAGAGCCAGCGAAAGACACGTTCATCAAGCAGAAAATAACTCACTAAAGCAGCCAAACCTAAGACAATAATAGCCGCCCATATCTCCAAATTGATTCGGCGTAAACGGAGTTGCTCTGTTTTTTGTTCGGTCATTACTTTTCTGCTTTGCGAATCAGGGCCATCACCTCGAGCGGTTTTCCTTTTGAATAGTTAAAACCTTTTTTCGATACGATTTGCTCTAATGGCAAAGGACCGTATTGTTGGTCGATGTCGGCGAGCACATCTTTGGGTATAATCAGCACCCCCGGTTTCGGCTGCCGGGCCCAGGTCGCAACTGCCTCTTCGCCGCGGAGCGGCTCGATTTGGCGGCCAATATAAAAATTCAGGGTTGGCTCACTATACTTGTAGGTCGCCACGGGTGTTTCTTTGGCGGTTTTGGCCTTAATTGCCTGGGCAATAGGGGGAGATATTTTTATCTGTTCAATTGCCGGCAGGACACCGAACAGAATTGGGATATCAAGAACAAACATACCGACCAGAAATACTTGGGCACTAAGATGTGTTCTGTCGGCACGTTGCAGGTAAATGGCCGCCGCAGCCATGACTAATAGCACTATACCTGCTGCCGGGCCTGACCAGCGCAGCCCCGGTATCGGAAAAAAATAAGGCCCAATCGTTAAAGCCAGTACTATGGCGATTGCCAGCGGACTAAAAAACCAGACTCCGCGTCGCAACCACATTTGGTCGCGAGCGGTTAGTCTGTTTTCCTGCGCCGCGACAATCGTCCCCGCCACCGCCAGAGCTAATGCCGGCCATATAAACAGTATATAGTGTGGCAATTTAGTAACCGCCAATGTCATTATAGTAAAAATCGATACGACCCAGCCGACTAACAGAGGCCGACCCGCCGAGGCGGGTCCGCCCAGACGCCTGCCGAGTGTTGCTGAAATAGCTCCAGGCAGGTGCAACGTCCACGGGAAAAAACCTACTATAATAACGGGCAGATAGTATGGCAAATAGAGAAAAAAGTTTCCTCCGTGATGCTCCATAGGTTTAATTGCCCGCGCGAGCACATGCCGGCCGATAAAGACACGCAAAAACTCGCCGCCTGTTGCCTTGTTGACTGGAATCGCCCATGCCAGAAAAACCAAAACACCTATCGTTAAGGCAGCACCAAGTTGCCAGAGAGGCCGGACGAGACCATGCCTGGTTTTGCGGTTTAGCCAGAGGACGGTTACCATTGCCGGAATTGGCAAGACTCCTATTGGTCCTTTGGCGAGCATCCCGAAGCCAATGGCTATGCCCATCAGAATTATGTGGTAGGCGCGAGTTCCGCTCTCCAGCGTCTTGACAAAGATTGCCATTACTGTAACTATGAATGGCAGCGTTACTGCATCAGAAGTCGCAGCAGTCCCGACAACCAGCATCATTAAACTTAAGGCCAGAATAACCATAGCCCATAATCCTTCTTTTACACCAAAAAGTTGCTTACCTATGTAGAATGTAAGCAGGCAGGTTATCGCGGAGCCGACGCATCCAAAAAAGCGGCAGGCAAGTTCTGTCGGTCCCAAGACACGAATCGCTAAAGACATCAGCCAATAAGTCAGAATCGGTTTGTCGGGCCACAATTGCCCATTAAAAGTGGGGACCAGGTAATTGCCTGACTCAATCATCTCTGCTACTGCCCGTGTAAATCGTGGCTCATCGCGGTCCCACAGGGTCGTTCGGGTAGCAATGAGAAGATATAAGCTCAGGATGATCAGAGCAAACACTATTGCTGCCTTCCAGCCAATGTGGACATTTCCGGTTGTCTGTTGCAACTCCATTACACAATTCCGTTTCTACGGGCGGGACAAATCCGCCCGCGATATATCGGGGGCTGGCGGATAAATCAAACCGCGCCGATTAGCCTCTGGATTCTGGTCAGCGGTATTCTCATATTCGTCGCTCGTTAATTGTGACCCGGGTCGCGTGCTCGGGGCACGAGCGACAAGTCACGACTTTGCTTAGAAAAGAATTCGATTTTGATTATTCGACCTTTAATACCGAAAGAAAGACTGGTAGTACCAACACTGCCAGCGGCAGCTGGACTGTCAAGCCGCTGATAATGGCAATAGCCAGCGGCTGCTGCATGGCGGAACCATGGCCTATGCCCATCGACAAGGACATCAAAGCAAGAATAGCGGCTAAGGTAGTCATTGCAATTGGCCGCATACGGTTAATTCCGGCCTGAATGAGTCGCAGATATCTATCGGACTGTTTATACAGTTCGCGGAATTCGGAGAAATAGAAGATGCTCACTTCAGTAACTATGCCTACCACCGTAGTCATTCCCATCATTGAAATAGTATTAAGTTCAGTGCCAGTAATCCACAGTCCCGCGAACACGGCGGAAACAGCCATCAGGATAATTCCAACATAGCCACCGTAACGTGGAAACGTTCGTAAAAGAACAACAGTTAAAATACTAAAACAACGGCAACGATAAACACTGTAATCATGCCGCGAAAGGCAACTTGCTGCTGAGCGTAGAGGCCGCCCAATGTATAATAGACACCCGAAGGTAGAAACCCCGGCTGGTCCAACGTCTTCTTGATATCGCGGATGGTGAAGCTCATATCTCTGCCGGGTTACCTTGCCCGGCGTTGGAGCGACAAAAACATCTGCGACTTATCCCTAACGGCACATGTCCGCCGGGGGATCGTGTTGTCCGAGAGCGCATGACAGCATCCAAGCGACCATGGACGTGTCCCGCCAGGTAATCAAGCCACTCAGTTGAGCTTGTTTGTTATCCCTTTGGGCTATTAATAATTCACCGTATTCGATTTGACCGGCGGCGAAGAGTTCAAACGCCGCTTGCTCGTTCTTTTGAGCCAGTTCGGTTATTGATTTTGTATATTGATTCCACTGAATCGCTAAAGCACGATATCGTTCCCACGCTTGTGAAACCACGGCAATGGCGGTTCGACGTGCCTTCTCTTCCTCAGACTGGGCGGTCCTCAGTTCTGCTTCCGCTCTACGGATGGCTCCACGATTCCAGTTGAACAGAGGAATTGGGATTTCCAACGAAAAGACGCTGCCCAATCCTTCCGGCGCATCCTTAGGTCCAATGGAACCTGTGGTGTCCGTCAGAGGAAGCGCAAGTCGGTATTCCATTTGCAATTGATTTTCCGCTGCCTTGACGGCAGCTCTTTTTTCTCTCCAGCCGGGTTCGGCTTGCAGGGCATCTTCCATCAGGCAGTCCGGTAAGGTCTCATTCAGTATGGCATCTTTCATGAATTGGGTATAAGTGTCTCCACAATCCACCACATTGGGAAATAATGGTTGATCAGCACCCAGGGCGAACGCAAAAATAAGCTGGTCCAAACGGAGCTGGCTCCGGGCTTCCGAAAGGTCTCTTTCCGCCTGTAATTGCTCAGCCCGTACCCGTTCCACCTCATAATCGGAGGCCATTTTTAATTCTCTTTTTTTTTGAACCAGGCGCATCGATTCGCTGGCGAGTTTTAGAAGATGCTCCACAATCTTTTCTTTTCGCTGGTCTGCCACAAGGCCAAAATATGCTGAAGCCACCTCAATCGTGAGTTGTCGTTGTTCTGAACGTATTTTCCCCCTTTCAACCTGATGGTTCGCCTTGGCCGCAGCAATCTTTTGAGCCCGCGGCCACCAAAAAAATATGGGATAGGATACGCCATAGGTCAAGCTTGCAATGTTTCTGCCTGTGTCATCACGTAATCCTACATCGTCCCATGAAGGGCTGAAGGAAGGATTGGGCAATGCTTTTGCGCTTATCAGTTCCGCATGGGCCGTATCGAACCGGGCTTTCCATTGAACGACCTGTATATCGTTCTGCCACGCCAACTGCAGGCATTGTTCAAGCGTCAACGGTTGAGCCAATGTCGAAGCGTCCAGCGGTTTCCATTTGGGGGCCGGCGGTGTGGCACAACCCGATAACCATACGCTTACAGAGCCAAGAAATATCGACAACAAAGGGTTAAACCGTTGGATTTTCATGTTCCGTTTCGCCCTTGAATCAAAGGACGTCCCCCTCCGAGTCACCCAACAGCACATGAGCGGTTGGAATCACAATTAAGGTAAAAATGGTTGAGATGGAAAGTCCGCCAATGACAGCAATCGCCAGAGGACGCTGAAGCTCGGCACCTGAACCGATGTTTAGGGCCAATGGAAGCAATGCAATAATCGCAGTTAGAGAAGTCATGAAAACGGGCCTTAATCGGGTCCGACCGGCCACAGCCAGGGCTTCAGCAATGGTCCCAATTCCTCCCGCTCGCAATTGATGAGTATATTCTATTAGGATAATCCCGTTCTTCACCACCAGACCAATCAGCATAATTAGCCCCATAAATGCTGAGATATTCAATTCGGTATGTGTCAGTCGAAGCGCCAGCAATGCACCAATTTGCGAAAAGGGTATGGTTAGAAAGATAATCAACGGCAGACGATACGAGCGAAACTGAATGACCAGAAGAAGGAAAACCAATCCGATGGCGAGAGTCAGCACCAACAACAAATTGCGAAAAGCTCTTCTCTGACTTTCTACTTGCCCTCCCAGTTCCAATCGAACCCCGGAAGGCAGAGGAATCGATGCAAGCCTTGCTCGCAAATCGTTTGCCGTTCCGCCGAGATCGCGTCCGCTGATATTTGCCGTCACTGACACTAACGGCTGTTGATTTTCACGGGCCAGTTCGTTGACATTGATTTTTTCCTCCATGCGGCAGATGGAAGCTGCAGGAATAACACGCCCCGTTCCATTGGCGATAGGCACTTGAGCCAACCAGGTAGGGTCGTGCCGGATTGTATCGGCATAGCGGACAACGACCGGCTCCAGGTAATTGGACCTCCGCAGTTTTGTCGCTTCTTCACCCAGCAGGGCGATTCGCATCTGTTTTTCCGCATCACTGATGGTCAGGCCTTCCCGGCTGACAGCATCCCCGTCCAGTTGATATGTAATCTCCGGGCTGCCGTAAGATACACCACTGGTAATATCCACCACCCCCGGAACAGGTTCCATTTGTTTGACCACACGGCCCGCAAAATCCTGAATGATACGATAATCATTCCCAAAAATTTTAACTTCCAGTGGTGAAGTGTTCCCTGCCATATCATTCAGTGTATCCTGCATTATCTGAACAAAACTCACTTCAATTTGCGGAATTTCACGAGCGATTCGACCACGCACCTCGTTAATTACGTCGTCGGTTGACCGGTCACGCTTGCGTCGGGATTTTAAAGATATCAGAAAATCTCCCGTATTTTGTTCTGTAACAAAAAATCCTAGTTCCATACCGGTACGACGCGAGTAGGTTTTTATTTCCGGAATTTGGGAAAGAATCAATTCAATCTGATGGCAATTTTTATCGGTTTCGGATAGTGAAGTACCCACCGGCATTAAATAATCCAGAACGAAACCTCCTTCATCCATAGAGGGAAGAAAACCCGTCGATTGCCGAGCAGCGGCAGCGATACCGACAACAGCGATCCCAAAGATCAAGGAAGCCGTTTTCCGGGGATGTTGGAGCACCCAGCGAATGCTTTTTTCATAATGTCCGGCAATGAATTCCATCCATCGGCGAGTAGCACTTTCTCCTGGCCGGGGCCCTATTTTCCCGGCGGAAATAATGGGAGTCAGCGTCAGCGACACTCCCATCGAAACCAAAATCCCCACTGTCAACGACATCGCCATAGCTTTGAAAAACTGCCCAACGATTCCTTCGAGTAATACCAGCGGGATAAACACCACTACGGTTGTTAGGGAAGATCCGACCACGGCCCCTACGATTTCCCGCGTGGCATCTATGACCGATTGCCTTCGGTCCACAGCGGTTTTCGATCGTCGTGCAATATTCTCTACCACCACAATCGCGTCATCGATGATGAGACCAACGGCTACGGCAATTCCACCCAGAGACATCAAATTCAACGACTGACCTAGAACCGACATAATCGCAAAAGTTCCCAGGACGGAGATAGGAATCGAAATGCCGGCGATAAAGGTAAATCGCCATTAACCGAGAAATATCCATAAAACGGCAATCGCAAATATCATGCCTACGATTATTGCATCTCTCACACCGCCGAGCGACTCACGCACCAGGTCGGCCTGATTATAGACGGGCGTAATGGATACCCCAGGCGGAAGTTTCCCAGTGATTTCTCGGATGGTTTCAGAAACACGGTCGGACAGAGCGGTCACCTTGCCTTCAAAACGCATAAACAACGAAACGACCACGGCATCCTGTCCATTGCCGGTAACAACGGATGTCCTATCGGCCAAACCAGCATAGACGCGGGCCACATCCTGCAAATGAATCGTCTTTCCCGACCGCGTGACAATGGGCAACGCAGCGACCTCCTCTATACTGCGCAGTTCGTGCGAGGCCAATACTTGAAATTGTTTGTAATCTCTTTCAAGTCTTCCCACCGCATTCACTTGATTCGATTCCTGAATGATTTTTATCAAATCGAGAAGAGAAAGCTGGGTTTCTGCTAATCGGAGCGGGTCGGGTTCCACAACAATCTGACGGATTTCTGCGCCCTGAACTGTGACGAGGAACACATCGGGCAAGCGGGATAACCGGGGTTTGAGATCATTCTTGACCCATTGGTCGAGATCGGCTCCGTCCCGAATCAAGCCACGCGCTTTGGCAGCATCGAGTCTGACATTGAAAGAGATGACGGGAAAAACCGACGGAGTTTGTTGTTCGATGGTTGTACTAATTCCGGTAGGCAATTCCGGTAACAAGGAGGCGATTCGTGCGCGCGTCTGGGAGAGAGCCTCTCGCATATCTGTTTTGGGGGAAAAATCAAGGGACATCTCGCAGCCGCCGCGAATGGTTTTCGATCGCACTCGCACCAGACCAGGAACGGCGTTGACCGCTTCTTCCATCGGCCGCGTAACCCCTATCATCATGTTTTCGACAGAATCTTCCCCTCGCTCCGCAATCACTACAATTCGAGGAAATGCTACGTCGGGATATATGCCGGACGGCAATGTGAAAATCGACCCTGTCCCCCATGCGCAAAGGCCGACAATCACAACTACTATAGCTTTGGAGTGACGCAATGCAAAAGCGGCAACCCCTGACAGATACAAATCTTCGTGCGCCTTCATCTGGACGGCTCCTCAACAACATGAGCGCCATCGGGCAAATTGTAGTTCCCATCCGTAATCACTTTGGCCCCCGCAACAAGCCCTTTTGCCGAAACCACCGCCCGGCTGGCCGTCCGTGCCAGAATTTGTATCGGAACGGCATGAGCGATTTGCTTATCATCCACTGTAAATAAACTTGCCTTGTCGTCCTCGACCACAATCGAAGAGACTGGAACGACAATTCCTTTTACATTTGATTGGGTCGTAATCTCCGCAAAAACCGTTTCCCCAATTCGAACAGGTCCTGATTGGTTTGGATCCAATTGCGCTTCAACCGGCACTAATCCGGTTTCGCCGTCCAGTTCAGCCCCGATGGAAACCACCCGACCCGAAAGCGGCTCTTTGGAAGTGACGGGTCTGACGATAACGGAAGCACCCAGTTGTATGCCCTCCGTATCTGCAGGACAGAGCCAGCACCGTAGAACCGCCGTGCGCTCGCCTATCACTTGCGCGAGAACGCTTTTGTCGTCCACGGCACCGCCGACATTCACTTTAAGACCGGAAATCCGTCCCGATTGCGGTGCACGGATTTCCACTGCCTCACAATCCAATTTCGCCGCTGCCAATTCTGCCTTAGATTGCTCAACAGACGCTTCCAGTTGAGCCAATGCCATCTCCCGGCCGAAGGTTCGGAAAATATCGGCCTTTTCTTTTGCCGCTTTCGCTCTCCGTTCTGCTTCTTCAAGGGCCTTTTCGGCATCAAACGCAGCTTTTTCCGATGCCAGACGGTCTGCCAAAAGCGTTTTTTGCCGCTCAGCTTCCAAACGGGCCTGCTCGGCGGTCACTTCGGCCTGTTTGGCGGCGAGGTCTAAGTCGGACTGTTCTGTATCCAACCCTCCATGAGTGGCCTTTTGCAGGCTGGATTCGACTAAACGCAACCCCGCTTTCGCCTTGGCAAGAGCGTTTTCCGATTTACGGGAATCCAGCCGAATAATTACGGTTTCCGCCTCGACCGTCTGCCCTTCGCGAACTTCCACTCTTGAAACGATTCCGGGAATCAATGAAACTACCAGAGCAGGTGATTGCATTCGGGGCACAAAAAAGCCGACGGCTTTTACTGTAACAGGTATTTCGCCGGTTTCGATTGTTACCGTTTTGACCCGAACGTTCATGTCACTGGGCGATATTTCTTTTGTCTCTTCTTCCCCCCCACCCCTGTTTAACCACGAGGGGAAAAGAACAACAAGCACGAAAAACACGAAAGAAATGGATATCGCCAGGATGAATTTCCGACGACGTATGGAGATAGGAATATTCATGTTTACAACCTTTGGCTATACTCAATCCCGACCGAAAATCAGCTTAATACGAATTAAAGGACCCTGCAGAAAAAAACGTTTAGATTGTAATCTGAGGTTCTCCCATTTGTCCATATCAAATTTGGCTTTCCAAATGTAATCGGCTGCTCGAAGTGAATCAACATAGGCTACCGCATCAAGCAGTATATGACGGCTGGTCTCACAGCCATTTATGAATACCATTACAATAGCACACAGACACAACAATGTTGCATATTTTGACAAATCGCGACTCATTTTACGGTATCCTGAAGAACACCGGTAAGTATCCTGAGTCCTGGAGCATCTCGGCAAAATGCAGAAGCATAAATATCCATATAAACCACATACCATCTACAAAGTTTCGGACGAAACTGGCGGCTTTTACTTCATATAGTTCCGGTTCTTTGTAAAGAGAGAGCTTGGGGATAAATCTCGGAGTCCTCTTCATATACTCACGATACGCGTCTCCAAATTTATTTGTCATTTTCCTTTCTTCAGCAAGGATGGTAAAAGGATAGTATAGCAAATAAAACACAATTATAAGTCCCAGTACCAGAAGGTTTTCTGATGCTAACCCAATTCCAAATGAACCTATGAGGCTAAAGAGGTATAACGGATGACGAACTATTGAATATGGCCCTTCGGTAACAAGTTCGCGCCTTTTATTGCCGCTTATATACATAAGTGACCACAGCCGTCCCATACTGCATATCGAAAGCAAAAATAGCCCGGAAAGCTCGAATAATATATCTGTTAGAGTTCCCTGGGCAAAGGAATGGCCGGTAAAAAGCAGAAGCAAGAGAATACCAAGTCCAAAAATACGCGAGGCAATTATGCGTGATTTCGCGATTGCAAATATTATTCCGTTTTTCTGCGTTGTTGTAAGTGACATATTTACCTCATATCTTTTACGCAATACGCTGTACACGCGACGCTTCACGAATAATTGCCGAAGGAGGGAGTCGAACCCTCACCCTGTTGCCAGGACAGGATTTTGAGTCCTGCGCGTCTGCCAGTTCCGCCACTTCGGCCCAACAATTGGTAAGTTATTATTGATTATTGATGGGTTTTGTCAATTACAAATAACCGCACTTTATCAGATAGTTGCGTTCAGGGGGTTTGTTCGCTCATCAGGCAGGGGAAGACGTTTTGTAAGGCCCTGTCAAAACTGGTCGTATAGACGATGCATATTGAGAACGTGATGGCCCAATACAGCTTGAAGACATGGTTGCAGAATATGAAAATTACAAGGACTGCTGCCAGGCCGAGAATAATCTGAACAAGCGTGGCTTCACGGTCGCTTATACACTCTTCATCAATAATCTTGAAACGAAGCATCAGGAACAGGAGAATGCCGTTGATTATGTTCCATATCGGAAAAACCAGCAGCCAGCCAACTGATTCCTTAATCGTATGGGCGCCGGATACAATGCCGGTAGTCGCGTTTATCGTAACTGCGAAACACATCATAAGTTGCTTTTCAATGTCCGTTTTTATCCGCGAGGTGAAAATATGATACAGGCACAAAAACATTCCGGCCCCGGCCAGAAGGACAATTGCAAAAATGCACAAGCGAGGATTATCAATTTTCCGCATTGCGAATCCGAGCACATCGTTTCGCATCTTGCTGTTCGTAATCCACAGGAGAATAAGTGTCGCCGCCATAAGGAATAGAGACAGCTCATCGTATGTGGGAATAAACCATCCACCCTTTTCTCTGTATAGCTCTGCCAGCTCATCTATGTTTGCTTCCATGTCATCGCCTGAGAATTCGGGCAGATTGTAAGTCTTAGTGAACGCTGGGTCCCACCGGGCAGCAGCGTCCTTTGGGCGCTGCAACGGCTCGGTCTTTTCAACGCTAATGGCCGGCCTGCCTTTGGTCGTCCAGGGAACGACTAAAAGGTGATTGCACTTTGGGCATTTGCCTTTCTTGCCGACCGTGTCCTCACGCGTCAATATCCTCTGCCCGCAATAAATGCACTTAAACCTTATCACGACCTAACCTCCCGTGGTGAGCTTGCCGAATCCACGCCTCCAGTTTTATTACTTCAATATTCCTCTGCGTTCTCAGCGTGCTCCGCGGTTAATCAATAGTCGAGGAAGACAATATCTTCCGGGATTGCTACCACGTCTCTATGGCCGGGGCCGAGGAGCTTTTTTATTTCGCTTGTGTGTTTGCCGGCCAAAGTTTTTAGCTGCGAGCTGCTGAAGTTTGTAACGGCCTTTGCTTTGTCGTTGAGCATAACGACATCGCCTTGCTCGAACGAGCCGTCAATAGAGGTTATCCCGCTGGGAAGTAAGCTCTTATGGTTTCGAATTGCCTTCATTGCACCGTCGTCGATATTTATTACGCCCGCCGGGCTGCTGTTTAGTATCCATCTGGCGCGGTTGGAGAGTTTCCTTTTCGGCAGAAACAATGTGCCTATCATTTCGCCTGCTATGATTTTGCTGATGACGTTATCTATCCTGCCGTTGGCTAAAATTATTTTGCACCCGGCGTTTGAGGCAATTTTCGCCGCCTCGATTTTTGTCCTCATTCCGCCTGTGCTGAATTTGCTTCCCTTGCCGCCTGCGCTTTTGACAACATCTTCGGTAATCTCATAAACGGTCTGTATCGGCTTTGCATCTGGGTATTTGCGCGGGTCTTTGTCGTAGAGGGCATCGATGTCTGTCAGAATAATCAAAAGGTCGGCGTCGATTTTGCTTGCAACAAGCGCGCTCAGGCGGTCATTGTCGCCGAATGCGGTGCCGATTTCATCGGTCGAGATGCTGTCGTTCTCGTTTAAGATTGGCACAGCGCCCAATTTGAGCAGCGTCTCGATGGAGTTGCGAAGATTCAAATACGTCTTTCTGTTGCTCATAACCTCGGCGGTCAGCAGAACCTGGGCGACCGTGATGTTGTATCTGGCGAATGCTTTTCGGTATTCAGCCATCAGGAGCGGCTGCCCAATAGCCGCACAGGCCTGTCGCATTTGAATTTCGTGTGGCCGACCGACCAAAGCTAACTGTGACGCACCCATCCCGATTGCGCCGGAGGTGATGATGAGTGTGTTTTTGCCCGTCTTCAGCAGCTCGCTTACCTGCCCTGCGATTTGTGCGACATAGTTGGCGTCGATGCCGGCTTCCTTTGTCAGGATATTTGTCCCGATTTTTATTACGACCCGTTTTGCCTTGCTGAAATCTCTCATACCGGATTTCGACCTTCGTGGTTTTCGCCGTTTTTAGAAGCCATCTTAAAACTGTCACCCTGAGCGAAGCGAAGGGTCTGGCCAGCGCAAATAAGAGATTCTTCGCTGCGCTCGGAATGATATCTTGCTCTATACTATCAAAGCCCCGTTCAAAGTGCTATGTTTTTTGGAAATCCGGCATACAAACAAGGAGAGAAAGCCCCTGTCATTGCGAGGCCAATTTCAACCCAAAGCGCAAGCCGCAGCGAAGCGGAGGTCCTGACGCTGCCTGTGGCAGACGAAGGTTCTGGCCCTCATAACCCCAAAATTTCAACCAAAAGCGACGGTATCTCAAACCCAAAATTAAAATTTTGAAAATTTTTTTTATGCCCTTGCCGGCAGGCACTTATGAAATTTGCACCTGCTCAAAATACCCTGAATTTCGACACAAACGCGCAAGTCCAGCCCAATTATGGAGGGACTAAGTTCCTCTAATTGGGCTGGACCCTGAGCGAGGCCGATGCCGTTTCGGACGAGCCGAAGGGTCTATTAAACCATTTACTGCAGAGCGAGCGAAGCACGCAGAGAAAACTGGTTAATTGGTGAGTAGTTAATTGGTAAATCCAAAATCTATAATCCACAATCTACTCACCGCTCACTACTAACCAATCACTTTTTATCACATCGCCCTCCGCGGTGAACAAATAGGGTTTCCGATGCAACAAGGGACGCAAAATCGTCAAGATGGCTTACGCCAAAGAACCTGCCGCCGCTGTTACTTTTCGCGTCTGCTGGCTGATACTCTGCATCGTCAAGATGGCTTACGCCACTGTGTTAAAAATCCTCCTGCACTCGTCCGCCGAACCGGCCTGGCACGCTGGCCGGTCGTCAAAGATGATGATATATGCGGCTGCTTTCGCTACGCCGATGAAAATCCTTTAGATAAAGACCGCTGGCCTAAAAACGACCTGCCAATTTATACCGACCGCTTCGGCGATTACTGCAAAATCCCTCTCACCAAAAGCCGGTTTGCAAAGGTTGACCCAGAAGACTACGTATGGCTCTCGCAATTCCGCTGGCACTGCAAGGTAAATAAATGTGCAATCTATGCCGTCCGTTCCATTACTCACATTGGTAAATCGAAAAGAATCTTTATGCACCGCCTCCTTGCAGGCACTCCGTCCCATCTCGTCTGCGACCATATCAATCACGATGGC
>CAZKOQ010000057.1:0-13275 GCA_964554425.1 uncultured Pirellulales bacterium
GGATAAACAATTTTGCTAAGGCCGCCAAAATGATGGAAGGGAAGTTCGAGGGCATATACTTTAATGATTCAGACGTCTATAAAATTATTGAAGGAGCAAGTTACAGCTTGGCAGTGCATCCTGATGGGGAACTCGACAAATACCTTGATGAGCTTATCGTCAAGATTGCTGCCGCGCAGGAACCTGATGGATATTTATATACTGCCCGCACGCTTTGTGGGCCGGATTATATGCCCCCAGGGGGCAAGGAGCGGTGGTCGGACATAGCCGGTGGGCACGAGCTATACTGCCTTGGGCACCTCTTTGAGGCCGCGGTCGCTCATTATCAGGCCACCGGCAAGGTATCGCTTCTGAATGTGGCCACCAGATCTGCTGACCTGGTCTGCTCAGTATTTAACGAAAGCGGAAAGCGAAACCCACCAGGTCATCAGGAAATTGAAATCGGCCTGGTTAAACTTTACCGCGTTACAGGTGACGAAAAATATCTCCGGCAGGCCAAGTTCTTCCTTGAGCAGCGTGGGCGGCCGGAAGGTCACCATCTTTATGGCACATACAGCCAGGACCATAAACCGGTTGCCGAACAGGATGAGGCGGTAGGCCACGCTGTTCGCGCGTGCTATATGTATAGCGGTATGGCGGATGTGGCTGCATTATGCGGCGAAAATGCTTACCTCACAGCGCTCAACAAAATCTGGACTAATGTAGTAGGTTGCAAGCTCTACCTTACCGGTGGTATTGGCGCGGCGGGAGGACACGAAGGTTTTGGCCCGGCTTATGATTTGCCGAACCTCATAGCATACTGCGAAACCTGTGCAGCCATCGCCAACGCATTCTGGAACCACCGAATGTTTCTGCTTACCGGTGACGCTCGTTATATAGACGTCTTTGAGCGTGTGCTGTATAACGGCTTGATATCGGGTGTATCGCTTGACGGCACAAAGTTTTTCTATCCAAATCCGCTGGAGTCTGACGGTCGCCATAGACGTAGTCCCTGGTTTGATTGTGCCTGCTGCCCGAGCAACATCCCTCGTTTCATTCCACAGGTGCCTGGCTACGTGTATGCGCATCGCGGCGATGAGCTGTTTGTAAATCTTTTTATTGCCGGTCGCGCCAAGGTGCGGATGAATAACCAGATTGTCAGTGTAAAACAGGAAACCCGTTACCCATGGGATGGCAGGATTAAGCTGACCATAGAACCCCAGAAACAGGGTCAGGAATTCACTGTGCTTGTGCGCATCCCCGGCTGGACGCGCGAAGAAGTTGTGCCAAGCGACCTTTACCGGTTCTTTGAGCCATCAAAAGAAACCACTGCAATTAACATCAACGGCACGAAAGTTACGTTTGAACTGCAAAAAGGATACGCAGCCATTCGGCGAAACTGGCAGAAGGGGGATGTGATTGAGACAGTATTGGCGATGCCGGTCCGCAGGATTGTATCTAACGAAAAAATTGCCGACAACGTCGGCAAAGTTGCGCTGCAGCGCGGGCCAATCGTTTATTGTGTCGAGTGGCCGGATGTGAAAGATGGTCACGTTGTCAACCTTTTGGTGCCCGATGATGCGGCGATTTCGACAAAGTTCGAGCCGGACCTGCTCGGCGGCGTGCAGGTATTGCGGTTCGCAGCTTTGGGGCTTGCCCGGGCCCAAAAACCACAAAGCGTCAAAAGCGAAAAAGTCGAATGCACCGCTATTCCATACTATGCCTGGGCATACCGAGGCCCCGGAGAGATGGCTGTCTGGCTGGCCAGAATTGAATCTGCGGCGCGTCCCTTGCCTGCGACAACGATTGCTTCTAAAAGTCGCGCCAGCGCTTCAGGAGGTGACGTCAAGGCGCTCAATGACCAGCGTGAGCCGAAAAGCTCGGGCGACCATTCAAACCGTTTCCTTCACTGGTGGCCTCGCAAAGGCACAAAGGAATGGGTGCAATATGATTTCCAAAAACCTGCGAAGGTCTCGGCCGTAGAAATCTATTGGTTTGATGATACCGGACGAGGCGAGTGCCGGCTGCCGAAGTCGTGGCAACTACTCTATCGAGAGAGCGACCAATGGAAACCGGTTCAGAACCCGAGCGGCTGCGGCTGTGAAGGTGACCGTTACAATCGCACTACCTTCGAGCCGGTTATAACCGATGGACTCCGCATTGATGTCCAGCTTCCTCAAGATTTTTCTGCCGGCATACACGAATGGCGTGTGGAGGAAATTGGGCAAGATTAAGCGGCAGGATAGTGCTAATTTATGGCTGACTTCGTGGCTCCACGCCAAGCAGGTGGCGCACAAAGAAATCCATACGCTGCCTGCTGGCGTAAGGTGTTTCGCCTACACCGTGACCGTGCCCTGGTACGATAAGCAAATCGAAGTCTTTATCCGCTTTGATAAGTGCATTGACAACTTGCATAGTTGAGGCGGGGTCAACGTTCCTATCAAGCTCTCCGACGGTAAGCAAAAGTTTACCCTGGAGCTTGTGAGCTTGCGTGACATTCGATTGTTCTTCGTAATGCGGCCCGACAGGCCAGCCCATCCACAGCTCATTCCACCAAATCTTATCCATCCGGTTATCGTGGCAGCCGCAATCGGCGACCGCAACTTTGTAGAAATCGCCGTAGGCCAGCAGCGCACGTAAGGCGCTTTGCCCGCCTGCCGAGCCGCCATAGATACCGACGCGGGTAATATCCATATACGGATACTTTGCCGCTGCTGCCTGCATCCACAAAATTCGGTCGGGAAAACCGGAATCGCCGAGGTTTTTCCAGCAAACATCGTGAAATGCCTTTGAGCGGTATGAGGTGCCCATACCATCAATCTGCACAACAATAAAGCTGAGCTCGGCGATTGTCCGCTGACGAGTCTGAAGCCCGAAGGATTTAGGCACAAAGGCGCCTTGAGGACCTGCATATATCTCTTCAATCACAGGGTATTTGAGATTTGGGTCGAAATTGCTCGGACGGATAATGATACCATAAATGTCTGTTTTGCCGTCTCGACCTTTTGCGCAAAATCGTTCAGGCGGATGCCAGCCGGTTTCCAGCAGCTTACTCCAATCGGCTCGCTCCAATTCACAGACCAGTTTCCCATCTGCGGTGCTGCGCAGTTCTGTGATGGGCGGCTGTTCTACGCGGGAACATTTGTCTAAAAAGAATCGGCGGTCCGGCGAAAATTCTATCTCGTGGGTGCCGTCTCCTTCCGTAAGTACCACCAAACCCGTGCCATCGAAATTCACACGGCAGAAATGTATGTAATAAGGGTCCTGTCCGTCTCGAATGCCGCCAGCCTGAAACCAGATTTGTCGTTTGTCCTCATCCACATGTTCAACTTCTCGCACGACCCACTGGCCTTTGGTAATCTGGTTTTTTACTTGGCCGGTTTCTGCATCGTAAAGATATAGGTGGTTCCAGCCATCCCGCTCCGACATCCAGATAATTTCTTTCGTGGCGTCAACCCCGTTAGAAAGGCAACTTCTCTTTCTAACGGGATTTTCCTTCTCCGTAGTAGGGACTACGAAGGATGAATCTTTTCTAACGGCGTCAAGGTAATAGATAAACTGCTTGCTTGCGTAATCGACAAACGTCGAACTGCACTCATCAACGATGGCACACGCTTCGCCTGTAGCGGCATCCACACTTACGATGCGGAGCACCTGGTGGCCGCGCTGGTTGTAGAGAAAAGTAAATCGGCTGGAATCAGGCGCCCAGCGAATCTCAGAAATACTCCACGGATTAGGAAAAAGCTGGTCTGAAATAGGGATTTGGCGTTTACCTATTGTCTCGAACAATTGGGGCTTAGCAACATCTATGCGGTCGCCGGGTTTGGCATAAGAGACCGTATGCAGCTTCGGCTGCAACTGGTCCTTTGGAGACGACTCAATTAGATAGATTTTTCTATCCTCACCCTTGCGGATGCGCAGCACAACGAGCTTCTTTGAATCCGGCGACCAGTATAGCTGCTCTGAGTATGTGTCTTTTTCAACTCCGTCGTTGCTCAGGGCGGTCTCCTCGCCATTCTCGGTGTTCCGGACGTAAAGATTGGCGGTTTTGATAAATGCAACCCATTTACCGTCTGCTGACTGGCCGTGTGATTGTGCCCTCTTTGGTCTTGCTCTGGTCTCGGTCTCACGAATAGAGTTATCGTCTATGACGGCCTCTCCAGCATCTCGCGTGGCGACAAATACCACCAGCGTTTTGCCGGCCTTATCCGTAACCAGCCAGACGTGTCCAGCAAAGGTGTGCTGTTGATGCTGCTGGCCGGCGCGGATTGTGGCATAGTGACGGCGCTCGCCCTCTAAGTCCACCCAATAAAGCTCTACATCACTTTCGGTACGGTTCACGAAGGTAACTGAAGTCTCTTCATTGCTCTGAATACTCGGATGCGGCTCGGAGTGTGCCGGAAGAGAAGCTGGTTTCTGTTCGTCTTTTGAGACCTCCTGTATCTCGTAGCTGCTCAAATCACATTTCCATCGCCTGCCTTCGCTTGTGAACAGAAGCTCCGACACGGAATCGTCGAATTTCAGCCCATCGATAGGGAGTCGGCTGGCCTGTATTTCTTTCCCGGTTGCTTTGGCAAGGGCTTCCGCGAGGCGCTCGTGGTCAAATGCCGGTTGCCGTATGCCGGTTTGGGCATTCACGAGGATAAACTCGCGTGCCCCGTTAGAAATTTCCCCTTTTTGTATCGTATTGCCCGCCGTAGAATTTCTAACGGGGCGTGCATCGTCAGACAGGTCGTTGCGATACCAGAACTGCGTATTGTCGGCGAACCAGTGGGGAACCACTCGTTGCCTGAACACTTTATTAGCTGTAATCTTCTGAATATTGAACGCACGCTCGTAATCGCTGCGAGTGCCTTGCGCGGCAGCACTGCCGACCGCACAGAGCGGTGCCACAAAGATGATAACTTGGATTAGAACCTTCCGGTTAGAGGAAACTTTCATTGCAACTTTGCACATATTATAATCCATTCTCCTTAAAAGATATTGATTGCTTAGCTCTTTCATTCCCGTTAGCGCGAAGATATTTCTTCGACTTCATCTATGGTTTTAGGTATTGGTCTGCCTAATACACGATGGCCATTTTCTGTTACCAGCACGTCGTCTTCGATGCGGATTCCGCCAAAGCCGCGGTATTTTTCGACCACATTGTAGTTGATATAGGCGGAGCACTTTTGTTCGGCTTTCCATCGGTCAATTAACTCAGGAATGAAATAAATTCCCGGCTCAACTGTTATTACAAAACCCGGCTCAAGCGCCTTGGCAAGCCGCAAGGACTTCCAGCCGAACTGGGGATTTCGCTTAATTGTATCCGTATAACCGACATAGTCCTCTCCAAGGGCTTCCATATCGTGGACATCGAGTCCTAAAATATGACCCAAGCCGCACAGAAAAAACAGGGTGTGCGCACCGGCGTCAACAGCTTCGTCTATATCACCTTTCATTAGCCCTAAGTCTTTTAAGCCCAATGCAAGAATTCTGCAACTGAGACGATGAACGAACCTGAATTCGATGCCTGGTTTTATTGCATCAATTGCTTTCTCTTGCGCGTTCAGGACAATATCGTAAATTTCCTTTTGGCTCTGCGAGAATCTGCCGCCGACCGGGATTGTTCTTGTAATGTCACTGGCATAATGAAGGGACGACTCGGCGCCGGAATCATTGATTGCAATGTCGCCTTGCTTCATTATGTTTAGGTAATAGTGATTGTGAAGGGTCTGGCCCTGAACTGAGAAAATTGTAGGAAAGGCAAGGCGAGAGCCGTGGGAGGCAGCAATTGCCTCCATCGCAGCAGCAACCTCTCTCTCGTGCACGCCCGACTCTGACATTTCCATCGCCGTCATTTGCATCCGGTAACTAATATCAATGGCAGCTTCAATTTGTCCGACCTCTTGGTGGGTTTTTATAGACCTCTGCGCTACAATGGCTTTAATCAGAGTTTCTGAGACGTGTTTATGAATTGCCGCAGGAGTTATTCGCAGCAAACGCTCGATTTTCAAGATATTTTCAGGGCGGTACTGCGGAAGGAAATGAATCTTTCTCCCCCGACTGACAGCTTTTATCAGCACCTCTCGCAGCTTGTCACGCGGGGCAGTTTCAGAAATACCGGCCTCTTGGCATTTCTCTTTCAGGGATGGCTGGGGGCCTGTCCAGATAATATCATCTACCGTTAGGTCATCACCAAAAACACACTCTTTTGCCTCATCGACATCAATAACAGCAGCTAAGTCAGGGAAATCCAGACCCAAAAAATAAAGAAAAGAACTGTCCTGGCGAAAGAGATAAGGATTGTCTGCATAGTTCATTGGACTTTGCTGGTTGCCCAAAAACAGAATCAAGCCGGATTGCACCTGAACTCTTAAAAGTTTTCTTCTTTCAATATAAATGTTTGCAGGAAACATTTCTTAATCCTTATCGGTCCTTCGACAAGCTCAGGAGGGTGAGCAGAGTCGAACCCACTGGAGCATATCCATGCTTCGAGGATGATTAGACTTTCGATTACCAGTTCTGCAAGTATCATAAAGGTTACTGCTGTCTTGGCTCCTTTGGCATCTGTGGCACGGCCATCCTGGCCGTGTCTTCACGGGCTGGAAGCCCGTGACACCTGAAAGCCCTGCCAATACAGTGTAGGTAACAATAAATGCAGCCGCAATAATGGCATAAGCTCGTTACTCGATACTTGATTCTCGATACTCGATATCGAGCGACGAGCATCGAGCTTCGAGAACTTCAAAACTTCGCGCCTTTGGGGCTGCTCGGGTCAATATAACCAGACCAATCACGCTGCCCCCAGGGCAAAATCAGGGCGGCCAATCCGGTCTGGTATGTCTTCCCGGCATTGCCTACAATCGAGCCGGTTCCAATCCAGGCGGCCAGCATAGTGCAGACAAGAATCCACGGTGAAAGCGACCTGCCTGCAACTTGAGAAATCTGCGCCTGTTTTGACTTGTCGGGACTTGTAAATCCTGACACCGGCCAGTGTGAACAGGTAGATTAGTAGGGCAATTAAGTAAATCATCTTTTTCAGGAAGGAAGATTGATTTTCTTACTTTAGAAACTGCTCTACGAAGTATTTTGGTGTCAGCGGCTCTCCGGTCGCCCGCTGTATCATCTCATTCCAGTGATACCGCGCCCCTGGTTCAAAAACATTTTGGCGCAAATAATTTCCTACTCTCGTGTCGCCTACATAGCTGACATTATCATCCGACTCTAATCCCAGCACTTCGTGAACGATGTGGTGATGCAGCTGAGAGGCAAGAATTTCACCCAGCATATAATTGTGATAGTAACAGGGCGCGGTGGTAAAATGCAGCTTTGAAGCCCAGCCCGCGTCAACTGGCCCTGGGGGTCGCCTAATAAGCTGGTACTTCTCAACCAAGTCCCACCAGAGGTTATTAAGGTCCTGGTCGGGATTGGCATAAAGCTGCTTTTCAAAATGATACATAACCATCGCCCAGCGAGCGAAAAGGATTTGCTGGAACTTAGTATATTTCCAGCTAACCTGCTCAATTTCCTTGCGTTGCTCTTGCGAGAGCATCAGCATTTGCTGCATCCAGGCGGCGTTGCGGCTAAGACGCCCGAAAAAAACAGCAATTGCCTCAGTTGTAAAACTGTGAGCTGGCTCCCTAAGAAGCCAAGGTTCCGTGCGGTCGTGATATTTACTGTAAATCGAATGGCCTAATTCGTGAAGTATTGTTTCCATCCAGCGTTCGGTATTTTGCAGATTACAGAGGATGCGAACGTCACCGCGGCGGTCAACCTCGTGGCTGAACGCATGAGGATATTTGCCTTCACGGTCATAAAGGTCGCTGCGTGCAAGAATATCATCAACAGGCAGTCCTATGCCGGCATAGTATTTTTCAGCTAATTCCTTCACATCCTGGTCCTTGTAATAAATATCCAAATCCACGCCATAGACCAGTGGTGTTCTCTGAAAAAATGGGTCATGATAGTGCCAGGGCATCAAATCCTTTGGTGCGATGCCATAGCTGTCTGCCAGAATGCGGTCCAATTCCTCCTTTAATTGGGCAAAGGGTATTCTGGTCAATTTATCGAGGTCGTCGAAGATGCGGTCAAGCTCTTTGATACTTTGCTCGCCAGTAACTATTGAAAGAGTGTGGTAATTGTCAAAGCCGAGCTTCCGTGATGCCTCATTACGCAGCTTGGCCAGCTTTATAAAATCGGCAAAAATGGCATCTCCGACCTGCTTGCTTGCCCTCCACGCAAGCTCTCTTTTACGACAGTCCCTTTCGGTTGTCATAATCAGGTAGATGTCACTCATCGTGACCCTTTTATCCTCAATTGTCCCGCGAAAGTTGTTATACTTTTCCTGGACTTTTGCCTCCAGCTCAACGATTTCTTTGAGAAGCTCCGGTTCTATCTGATTTTGCAAATAAGCATAGTAAAGTTTGTCTAACTGCCGGCACAACTTCGTGTCCTTGATTTCTCCGGAATTTTTTATATTTTTAAGGTCGGCATACTCTTGAGGATTAGTGTGTATCTGGCGAATCGCAAGCTGCAACTGGCTGAGCTTCTGGTAATGTTCTGATTTGCCGGTAGTCGAGGCGTTCCAGTATTCAAGGTTCGACGCCGTGGTCAATGGCTCAATTTTTGTAACGTAGTAGGTAATGAACTTTTCCAGCCGTTTTTCTTCAGTGTTGCTTGTACAGCCGAAAAGAAAAAGAGTAAAAACTACCTGTATCATTAAAATCAGCCTTTTTTTCATAATAAATCTCCGTTTATACCAGTGGTACGTCACACATGATTTGATAGGTTGTCATGCTGAGCCGAAGGCAAAGCATCTGGCCTTCGCAAGCGAGATTCTTCGGCTGCGCCTCAGATGCTGTCCTGAACGCAGTGAAGGAATGACACTCATCATTTGTCATGTGATAGACCACTATCTTGTTTCATGTTAGCGATTGCATAAATCGTTCTTACCTTGGTAAGGTTGGTTATATTTTATTGTTGATAATAATCGTTGCTCCAGCCGCCATAGTTTCGCTGTGCGTTCTCTCCGGTGAGGAATACTGGAGAGCCGCTCGATGCCCTTATAGTTACATAAACACGCCCGACAGGATTCGAACCTGCGACCTACGGATTAGAAATCCGTTGCTCTATCCAACTGAGCTACGGGCGCAACCTATGCAAATAAAAGAACTTAAACAAAACTATAAATCTGCCCATTTTTATCAAATACAACCTTGACTACAACCGAATCCTGGCATATCATTGTTACGTGTTTTTTATTATATGGTTGTAAGTTAAAGATAATAGCCATGGCAAAGTCAAATCCTCAAAGGGAAACGCGTTCTGACAAATTTCCACTTACTTTACATAAAACAGGACAATTTTGCAAGAAGATTAGAGGCAAGATTTACTATTTTGGAAACGACAAGAAAGTCGCCTTGAGTCGTTACATAAAGCAAGCCCCTTATTTGCATTCGGGTAGGATACCTAAGGCTCAGTTTGGTGAGGAGGAATTGTCTATCAAGACTTTGTGCAATTTGTATTTGGACCATCAGGAGTCCCGGGCTGCAATTGAAGAAATAAAGCCACGCCACCTTTACGACCAAACTTTTTTACTGCGAGATTTTGTAAGATTTGTTGGCTCGAACCGTGTGGTTTCCGATATAGCGACGGTTGACTTGCAGAACTATCGAAAGAAGCTGATTAAGTCAGGCAAAGCACCCAGCACGATTAATAACCGCATGACCGCTGTTAAGGCTATGTACAACTGGGCGGTAGATAACGAGATAATCGAGAGCTGTCCAAGATTAAAGGCTGTTAAAAAGGTACCACTACCCAAGATAGAAAGACCGACCTTCAGTGCATCCGAAATTCAGGCTCTTCTCAATCACGCCAGCATCCAGATGAAGGCGTTTATATGGCTCGGCTTGAACTGCGGATTCGGCTGCACTGATTGTGCTGAGCTTCAGTGGAAACATCTCGACTTGGAAAACGGTAGAGTCAACTTGCCGAGAGGCAAAACCGGCATAAACAGAAATCTCCCATTATGGCCTGAGACAATCCATGCTCTCAAAGAAGTGCCGAAGTTAGGTGAGTTGGTCTTCTATACGCGAAGGGGCAACCCTTGGGTCAGAACCATAAGGACTGCAGAAAAGGACGGGACAGAAAAGTACACCAAAGACGACTCCATCAGTAAGGAATTTGCAAAGCTTATGAAAAAGGTTGGCATCAAAGCTGAAAAAGGTGTCGGTTTCTACACTTTACGAAGGACTGCAGCCACCCTGGCAGCGAGTTCTGGAGACCCGTTTGCGGTTCAAAAACTGCTCGGCCACGCAGATGTAAAGATGGCAAGTACATATGTTCAAAACATTTCAGAGCAAACCGACCGTGTTATAAATTATAGCCGGCAAATCATAATCCAAGGTGGTTCTTAACTTTCGGAAAATGTCTGGAACGTGACGTCGGTAATTTGCCTGAAAAAGGCTTTACTTTCTTCGACTTAAGATAGTGATTGAGGTTTTCTCTTGTTATGCGGTAATGACCTTTCTTGGGTACTTTGCCGTCAGCATGAACAATATTGACCGCCTCAAGCTACCCATCGCGTATAAGACGGTACAGGATGGATTTTGAAATTTTCAGTTCTTTGGCTGCGTCATCAACAGTTAACCAATCTGATGCCTGAGCACGACGGGCGTCTTCGAGCATATTATAAAAAAGCTCCAGATTGGCAAGCAGGTCCCTGCAAATGGTGCAGCTTTCTGCGTTGCCGTTTCTTGTAGACAAATTGTATAGCTTTTCCGAGCCCAAAGGTCATTAGCCCTTACATTCTGCCTATTTCCAATTCATCGACCCACCCAAGATATCTTGCAGCCATTGGCTTGCGGTCTTTGGAGTTCCATTATCATCATCAGAATTATCAGAGACAGACCCGCGACTTTTTCTAATCATCTCGACAGCCTTTTTTGGTTGAACATCTCCAAAGATAACCAGGTTGAAAGCAGGGAAATACCTGTCCATAGCCCACCAGTTTGCGAATAAAAGGTGTTCTAAGATGTCATTGTGAAGGTCGCTATCGCCAAGAATAATGCTTGTCTTATATGTTATCAGACCAGTATCAATATCTAATTCAAAGTTACCAACCAGAAGTGGCCGGTTTATCCTCGCTATAAGTTCGGCGGCTTTGGACATTTTATTTTTAGGGGCTTTTACCGGAGAAATGGATTTAATCAGGACTGTTCTTTCTTCTTCGTCAACAGCCAGATAACCAAGGAAGCGACCATTGTGTCCGGCAAATCCGAGCTTGAATGCTCTGCTGTGGTCTATCTGCTCGAATCTCATTCCTTTTTGTTTAAAGAAGCTTTTAACGGATTCAGTTATTTTTTTCATTTTTATTTTCCTTCCAATTCAAACAGAGATGGTTTTTGGTATTCATTAATTAGCTCCGCCATGAAGCACCTACCGGCGATATCAACGAAGACCGATTTGCCGCCTCTGGCTGGTTTGAGGATAGCATAGCTTGCGTTGTGGCTGTTACTGGTATTCATATTGGTTCCCACCGACCGAGTAAGGCAGAGAAGAAAATTCTTATGAAGCTGATTGCCAGCATCCTGATGAATAGCACGATTTTTTCGGAGAATACTTTTTTGCTGATGTGTCTTAATGCCTTCTCAATGTATCCGCTAAACCAATCCGCAGCCGGTTTGCCTAAAGAGTTAAAAGCTGTAAGCCACTGTGGTTGCCATCTGTAGCTTAGCATTTTCATAAGTAGCAGTAAGAACAGGATGTCTGTTGCCACGAGGAATAGATGAACAGCGCTTAATAGTAGGTTTATAAGAAGTCCCATCACTTATCCTTTTCAAAAACTTGCTAATAAAGACATTATTGTTAAAAGAAACACTGTAATTACGACTATTACTGCAACAGTCCGGGAGAACGGCATAAGCGAGATTAACTGCTCCCAGGATTCTGCAAGGGTCTGCGGCTTTTGGTAAGGAATTGTGTACGTCGATGGTGGTTTTGTCTTTTTCTTCGCGGTCGGCTTTGGCGTGGCAGGTTTTGTCGCTGTATGTTTGGTGGGGCCAGCAGTTTGTAATACCTGCCACGCCGTATCAACCAGGGCCATTTCGGCGTGAGCCTTTTGTCGAGTAGTTACGGGTATGCCAGGAACCATCTGCAATCTTAGTTTCTTGCATTTCTCTTGGTAGAGTTGCTCCGCCCTATATACGCTGGTAGAACTGGTTATGCCGAGTGTTTTGTAAGCTTCTGCTCTTGTCATTTTCTTTCCTTATTCCAAACAATACCTGTTCTTAACAAGGGCGGTGCTCGCTTCAACGAGGGCGGTCGATAGTTGTTTAAGAGCGCCGCCAAGGCCACGTGTTGCCCGTTCTAAAAACTTCACTATCTCGTTCATATTGTGTTTCTTTACTGCTATCGTATGTTAATTCAGTTTTCTGGCGTGCTGTGCCTGGCTAAAAGCTGTTTACGGGCCTCTTCAACATCGCTGTCCGATAGGCCAGTGTGGAACTTAAAGTTGATAGGCACAGGCCTATTAAGCAGTTTGTCACGGACCTCGATATGCACCAGTCCCTCTGCATCCATACTGATTTTGAACTCGATGCGGTCGCGGTTGCTTTCCTCATCGGTAGGCTGGACCTCGACCTCGGCTTCTTGTATAGGCGTGCAGTTTTTCGATAGTTCGCCGGCGTGACCGTCATACAGTTTTACGAGGACGGTATTGGTGCTCGCTTCTATCGGGGTGAAGCATTCCGTAGCTTAGTAAGGCAGTTTCGAACATGCGGGAATGATCGGCACATTATATTCTTCCCTATCACCATGGTCTTCTTTGGTAATAACAGCCAAACACAAATCCCTTGGCGCTATGGTAATTTGGGGCCTTACAGCAGCGGCAAGGTATTTCTTGCCCTCAACAATTATTTCTTGGTTTGGTTTGCCAAAATAGGATGCAGCAACGATTGCAGCACCCTCTGCTACGGCCAGGTCCGGATTGAGGTCGGTAACAGGGTCTTTGCCAAAGATTTCCAGAACAAGCTCTGGAATAAAACGCAAGCGAGTGCTTCCGCCGACCAACGCAACCATATCTATTTCAGAAGGCTGAAGCTTTGCCTTTTCCAGTGCCCTTTTACAGCATTGTCGGAGGTTTTCAATTATAGGCGCACATAGCTCCTTTAACTGCTCGTAAGTAAGCTCCATCGAGGTTCGTTCATCACCTACTCGCAGCGGAATTATGGCGGTGTCTTTATGAGCGAGTGCCTCTTTAGCCCGCATATTTCATAGGGGTATTGAATTTTGCCGTTGTCTGCGATTTTGCTGCGA
>CAZKOQ010000058.1:0-13244 GCA_964554425.1 uncultured Pirellulales bacterium
GTGAAGTGATATGCCGCCTGTAAGAAAGAAATTATTTCAACAGAGTTCAGCCGCCTGTCGCCTACCTGCCGTGGAAACTTGTTGACATAGTCCGGATGCCATCTGCCCCACAGAGTCGGTTTGCCATCGTAATCAATCAGATACCAGTTGTTTCGCACAATATGGTCCATAATACTGTCTATTAAGGCAACTGCTCGGCTGCGCCACTTTTCGTCCGGAACTAATTCTGCAAACAATGTATATGCAAAAAAGTGACCAACGATTTCATCACTGCTTGTTGTGCCTTTCCAGGCCCATTTCCCATCGTCGGTCTGGTGCCAGTGCTGCTTGTCTGCCTTCTGATAGCCGGAGCGTTCGAAGGACCTCGATGGGAACCCTTCGATAGGATTGATTTGAAACAGACGCTCCATAGCTTCGAAGGACTCATAGCAGTTTTGCAGCGCCTCATCCGACTTTGTAACAGCATATCGAAACAACTCACCAGCCAAATACATCGCTGTCCAGAGGCCGTCATTATCTTCGTCAACAAGCGTCCCCGTGGATAAGTTCTCTGCCTCAGGTATGTCAAGTCCGCTATTTAAGCCGTATCTTATGTGGCGTTTTCGCGTAAGGTCGGTAAAATGCGATGCCTTCGTTTCAAGTGTCATTTCTTTGAAGCAGATTATGCTCAGCCCTTTATGTGACAGGACAAGCACCGAACCATCAGGCCCTTTTGAAATATCGACAACCTCATCATCCACGAGCCATCGCTTTGATGCGTAATAATCCGTCTGTCCGTCATGGCGAAGGCAAAAGGCCCCCACAGCCGTCCCGAACCAGATTCTATCGTCGATTTCCGCAATGCACCCTATATCTAAGCAGGGTAAACGCTTCTTCATATCTGAGCGAGGTTCGAAGCAATTCGCATCTAACTGGATGTATCCATCTGCCGTCCCCACCAGCAAAGTTTTGTTGCTATCCGCAAGTGCCAGGCAGTTCAAATTGCTGCCCTCAAAGACCGTGACCGGCTGGCTGCCGGGCTTAAGACTGACGATGCTATCTCCACAGAGAAGTAAGTATCGATTACGCTTACAATCGTGAACCACGCCTTTTTTTCGGCTCTGGCTAATATTCCATTGCGAGCACTTTTTACCATTTGAAAAGTGGACAGCTTGTTCATCAGTTAGGAGCAGAAAATCAAAGTCGCTTCCCATTTGCAGTGTGTTTGCTTTGGGCGTCCGGTGCTGGACGGAAAAGCGACCTGCCCACGCATTGCTCAGGACAGCATCTTCGGTCAGATAGACAAATTGCTCACGATAAGTCGCCAGGTCTTTAATTTGCATATCCCGAAGAGGTTGATAAAGATTATCAGATGCCAAGCTCCCACCGTTTGCTTGTAGCAGACCTCGGTTGGACAGCACAAGAATCAGGCCATTCCGGTCTGCGCGAATCCTCCAAAGTTCAATGTCGCCTAATGCCGCCGAAAGTGTGATTTTCACACTATAGTCCTGTATGAAAGGAGAGTCTCGATAAGTTCGCTGAGGTGATTTTGCCGGAGCCGGCGCATTGGCCAGGGCTATAGTAAAGACAACTACTAATCGCATCCTCATACTGCTACCCCTACCTTTTCTTCATTTCCCTGGGAATTATTGCCAATTTTTAATAAAGCGTCAAATTGTTTTCAGTTCCAAGCCGGAATGGCTCTTTGGAGCGTTGCCCTTTTTCATTTCTGAAGATATATACCGCCTTGGTGGTTACTAACATCACGTCGCAAATCTTATCTCCGTCCATATCGCCCACAAGAATGCTTCTCTCGGCGGCCTTCTCTCCCTCTGCTTCGTCCTCGCCCGCCTTTGGGGCTGCAAGGACCGCTATACGTTTCCCTTGATAATCGTAGATAGCTCCGTTATCTCCGACAAGGATTTCATCGATTCCGTCGCCGTTCCAGTCCAAAAGGCGATGGTGTCTGCTGTACTCTGTAATAATCCGACCCAGAAACTTTCCCTGCTCATCGAGAATCCAGAGCGGCCCATCACCAAAAGGTTGATGGTCAATATCGACCACCAATTGCTCTCCTGGATAATCAGGTATGACCTTTCCGACATCCACGGACTCAAAATGATGGCCGCTGACCTCCCATAGGATTTTGCCTGTCCCATTCACCATAGCGATGCCGTTAGCACCACAGTACGTCAGCGCCAATCGAAAATCCTCTGGCCTTTTGCCTTCGCGGACGACCCTGCAGCAGTCCAAGTGTCCCCTGTTCTGTTGAATTTTTTCTGATTGAAGGACCCACCACAGCGTTCCATCAGGATTTAGTAGCGCGTATCCAGCCATAATTTCATCGCGCCCGTCGCCATCAATGTCAATCGGTCTGGGCTGATGTGCTGTTCGGTGGCCGGCGGGGTCCGAAACCATCCATAAAAGTTTTCCTTCATAGTTGTATGCCCAAATCTGCCCATATCTTGTCTTGACCAGAACGTCGCTTGGATGCCTACCACCGCTCAAGTTACAAAAAACAAGGCAGTCTGTTGCTTCATCATTTATCTGTATCCGGCGGCGTTCCAGCCCGCTGCTGCCGTTCAGCTCGACTAAATAACCTTTTGTGCACAGGATGACCTCCTGCTGGCCGTCACCGTCCCAGTCGTAAATCTGACAGGCGACATCGTGATGCCACATCTTGCGCCCGCTCTTCGGATTGCCCCACCTCCATAAAACTGTCCCATCCAGTTTTTGAGCGACGGCTGTGCTGGTATAGTGAATATCGTCCTTGTTAAAATTTTCGGCGCTTAAAATTTCTACACCGCCGTCACCATTTACATCGCCGGCTGCTACCCACTGCCCTCCATATTCCGCGTCGAGATAAACAACCTTCCACGGCTCGATTCTTTGAAAGCTTTTGGACGGCTCACCGACATCATTTACATCAAAATAAGCAAATCGTTCAGAAGCGCGTGAATTCGCCCAGAATCCCTGCGCAAATAATAGGCAAAGAATCACAAATGTATATCTTTGAAGATTAGCCCTGTCTTTTTTGCTTTGTGTCCTAAACATTAGCGTTTGTGCGTGAGATTTTCTTTCATTAGCGAACGATTCCGGTTCTGCCTGTATCATTTTACTAATACAGCGTTTTCTTTCAAGGGTAGTTGTTGGTTCTGTGGGATAGAAAAAGTTGACACCTAATGCGTTTTTGAGTATATAGCACGCGAGTTTATTTCTATTCCGCCCTTCACAGTGGAGTGATTCTCTCCGAAAGGGTCAACGATGGGTTCTAACAAGCTGGCTATTGAGGGTGGGCAAAAGGCAGTTCCGCAGCTTGGCCCGTTCCCTGCCAAGATTGGGCGAGAAGAATTGTTAGAAATCATCTCTATGTGGGAGTTTAGCGGCGGCAATGCAGAGAAGCTGGCGAGGATTGTTAAGGGCGACACATCCGTCAAAGGACCGCATCTGTTCAGGTATTATAACCCGAAACCCAGCAAAGTAGCAGCGGCGGAATCGGCGATGAAGGATTTAATTGGGACAAAGTTCTGCCTTGCTGTCAACTCCTGCACATCGGCGCTGGTTGCGGCATATAGGGCATTAGGTATCGGGGCGGGTGATGAGGTGATTGTTCCCGGCTATACGTTTTTTGCCACTGCTGCTACTGTTGCATCCTCCAACGCTATTCCTATTATTGTTGATGTCGATGACTCGCTTTGTATAGATGCTGAAAAGATAGAGAAAGCGATAACCAGGCGGACTAAAGCCATTGTTCCTGTCCATATGCGGGGAGCGCCGGCTCAAATGGACGCTATTATGGATATTGCGAACAAGAAGGGAATACCAGTGGTTGAAGACGTCGCTCAGGCGGGCGGCGGGTCATTTCGAGGCAAGCGTCTGGGAAGTATTGGCACTATTGGGTGTTTTAGCTTTGATTACTATAAAGTAATAGTTAGCGGTGAAGGCGGTTTTGTAACCACGGATAACGAATGGTTATACACGCGGGCCCAAAGCTGGCACGACTGCGCTGCTTGCTGGCGGCCTGACAGGTTTGCCAGGGAAAGGAAAGAGGGTGAGCTTTTTTGCGGCGAAAACTATCGAATGAGCGAGCTGGAAGGCGCGGTCGCATTAGCCCAGATACGAAAGGCAGATAAAATGCTCACCGGTTACCGCTGTGCCAAGAAGCTTATCAAGGAGGCCATCGAAAAGTTCAAGGGTATTCATTTTCGCCACATCACTGACTCTGTGGGTGACACGGCAATCTGCCTGGTTATGTTTATGCCGGATGTCGAGACCACCAGGAAATCGCTCAAGGCGATGCAGGCAGAAGGAGTGCCGGCGGGAGGAATCTATGATTCCAAAATAAGGGACTGGCATATTTACGGATACTGGGAGCACATTCTTGATAAAAAAGCTGTAGCGGAAGACGGATTGCCCTGGAGCGCCGTGCCGGAAGGCGAGCTTCCAAAATACTCACAGGATATGTGTCCTCGCACGCTTGATTTATTGTCTCGCGCAATTATGGTTGATATAAACTACAATTATTCAGAGGACGACTGTGTAGCAATCGCCGGCGGGATAAACAAAGTCCTTCGGGTATATCTGAAGTAGCCGGTTTTGAAAGGGACATCAAAATGGAGCTGGGTTTGTGCATAGAAATGGCGTTTGCAAAATTGCCTTTCGACCAAAGATTTGCCAGAGCAGCACAGTTAGGATTCAAAAACGTTGAAATGTGGTTTGTGCGCGATTTCAGTTATAACGGCACGCCAGAGGAATTGGCCAGGATAGCTGAAAAAAATAATCTCAAGATTACGAACACCGTAATCGGCTCTCCCGATGGTTCGCTTGGAGGCGGGCTGACAAATCCTGCAAATCGTCAGCAGTGGCTCGACAGGGCGAAGATGACGATTGAGTTCAATAAGAGGGCAAACGTTCCGGCTACTATTGTCTGCACGGGAAACATTGTAAAGGGAATGAGCCGGCAGCAAATGATGCGCTCTGTGCTGGAAGGATTGAAACGGACCGTTGAGATCGCAGAAGAGGCCGGCGTAACGTTGCTGCTGGAGCCGCTTAATGACAGGTATGACCATCCTGACTTTTTCTCCACAAGCAGTGACCAGGCCGCCCAGGTATGCAGGAAGATTGGCTCGCAGCGATTGAAGATGCTTTTTGATTGCTACCACATGCAAATAATGGAAGGCGACCTGATTAAGCATATCGAAAGAAATATTGACGTAATCGGTCACTTCCATTCAGCAGGTGTCCCGGGCAGAGGCGAGCTTTATCAGGGTGAAACAAACTATCCGTTTGTAATGGCCCAAATTGAAAAGCTCGGCTATCGCGGGATTTTCGGCCTTGAATATGTCCCATCAATTGATGATGAGGCGTCTCTTAAAAAGACTTTGGAATATCTAAGAACTTATCCTAAAACTGTCACCTTGAGCGAAGCGAAGGGTCTGGTTAGCTGAAAAGAGAGATTCCTCGCTACGCTCGGAATGACATTTTGTGTTTGAGATAATATCTGAGAGCTTAATCTAAGTGAATCTTAGTATTGCAGATTACGCGGTTTTTGCGGGTTACTTAGTTGGTGTTACGGCTTTAGGCCTGTGGATTGCAAAGCGCGAGAAACCGACAATCGTAGATTACTTTCGGGCCGGCGACAAATTGCCGTGGTTTGCTATCGGCCTCTCGCTCGTGGCCACAAGTATCTCAACCGAGCAGTTTGTCGGGGAGGTTGGATATGCTTATCGTTATGGTCTGGCAGTCGCCAACTGGGAGTGGGGCATTTTTCCGGCGATAACGATTATGCTCGCCTTTTTTGTCCCCTTCTATATCAGGCGAAGAATAAGCACTATGCCTGAATATCTCGAACACCGTTTCGGGGTATCGTGCAGAGCGGTCTTTGCCCTGATAACGGTTCTTTCTTATGCCTTCATAAACCTGCCCGGGGTTTTTTATTCCGGCGGGCTGGCAATGCACTCAATCTTCGGCATCAATCTTTGGCTGGCGGTTGCAATCCTTGCTGTTTTTACAGGTGCATATACGATTGCAGGAGGACTGGCGTCGGTAGTGTGGACCGATGTGCTGCAGGCGATACTATTGCTGGCCAGCGGATTGCTGGTTTTTTCCCTCGGACTTGACAGGGCAGGCGGCTGGGACGCCATCAGAGGGACGGGAGAACGCGCACACCTGATTTTATCTGCCAATCATCCCAAATTGCCCTGGACAGGGATGGTCGTGCTTTTTCTCTCTACAAACGTCTGGTATTACGCAACTAACCAGTATATCAACCAGCGTGTGCTTGGGGCGAAGAACGAGTGGCACGCGAGGGCAGGTGTCTTACTTGCAGCTTTTCTTGGAGTATTTCTTACTTTTGCAGTCTGTATGCCTGGCTTGATAGCATATCGGATTTTTCCGAACCTTGAGAATCCTGATGAGGCATACCCGCGGCTTGTGAGTGAAGTAGTCGGCTCACTTGGGTACGGACTTCGAGGATTGGTCTTCGCGGGTTTGGTCGGAGCGATAATGTCAACTATTGACTCGTTGATAAATTCCTGCGCGACAGTGCTGACTATGGACTTTTATCAGCGATTCTGGAACAAGCAGGGGGCCGAGAAGGGATTGATTCGTTTTGGCCAAATATCCTCGACTCTTGTATTGCTGATAGGAGTATTATGGTCGCCTGTCGTAGGACGGTGGGAATCAATTTTTTCTTACTTCCAGGAATGTTGGGTTTTTATGGCCGTGCCGATAGTTGTGGTCTTTGTCTCCGCACTGCTTTGGCCAAGAGCAAACAATTTTTCCGCCACAGCCACCTTGCTGCTTTGTATTCCTTTTACTATGCTGCCGTTTCTAATGCATCAGTTGAAAATAGAAGTTAATTCTTACAATATGGCTGGGCTTCTTTTGATTCCTGTTACCGGCTTCCACGTTCTTATGGCATATCTTACCAAAGCACCCGACCGGCAGAAAATCGACAAATGGATGTGGAAGCCCTCAATGCTCTGGCTAAAAACTTCCGAGGCAAATCAGCCGCGGCAATGGTACAAGAACTTACTTTTATGGTGGGTTGTTCTTTTGGTTATTTTTGTGGGTATATATGCCATCTTTTGGTAAAATTTGTAAGGGATGGGCCAATGAAATTGAAACATTTAGAAGTTCTGTCCGAGTCGGATATAGAGCAAATACATAATGCCTCGATTGATATCCTCTCTGATTGTGGCGTTAAAGTTCTTTCAAGTGATATGCTTGGCTTCCTAAAACGCAAAGGTCTAATTGTAGATGAGCAATCTCGGATTGTCCGTTTTTCAAAAACCTGTATTGAAGATGCGTTGAGCAAAATCCCTCGCGAGTTTGAGGTGTTTGACCGCAATGGGAACTTTGCGTTTGTGTTAGGGGATAGGCAGCCGAAGATTGCGGCTGGTCATAACGCGGTCTTCTGGATGGATTCCGATACAGGCCAAACCAGACCAAGCACGGTGGCTGATGTTGAGCTTTTTGCGCTGGTTTGTAACGAGCTTGATGTTATCGACATTATAGGCGTTCCGGCTATGCCGCAGGACGTGCCGGAGCCGAAATCAAGTCTGCTTTATGGAATCAGGGCCTGTATCGAAAACAGCACCAAGCCCATCTACTTTTCAACGGACAACCTCAAGGTCAACAAAGCGTGTATCGATATGCTTCAGGCAGCTTTTGCGGGGAATTCCAAAGAGCAGGTTTATGGCATTACGCAGCTTTCCTCTACCAGCCCGCTTTATTGGGAGCGTGGTGTTTGTGAGGCACTGATGGATACGGTTAATACCGGCATTCCCATCGCTGTTCTACCGGAGCCGAACGCAGGAATTTCGGCGCCATATACGCTGGCGGGCTTACTGACAATGAACAACGCCGAATGTCTCAGCGGCCTGGCGATGATTCAGTTGCTCAAGCCGGGCCACAAGGTAATGTATGCCAATTCGTGGACGGTAACTAATATGACAAGCGGAGCTGCCCTGGTTGGCTCTGTTGAAACAACGGTGTGCCGTATCGCCGCCGCTCAATTGGCGAAGTTTTACAACGTGCCCTCTCACACCACGGCGCCAAATTCCGACAATCACGCCCACGATGAGCAGAACGCCTGGGAAAAAACCTTCAGCCAATTCTGTGCGATTGCAGCAGGGCACGACCTGATAGTGAACTGTGGGATGTTTGCTACGGGCTTGACGTGCAGCCACGAGCAGTTGCTGATGGATGCCGAGATTTCTGCGCTGGCCAAACGTATTGCTGCCGGCGTGAACGTAACTGACGAAACGATTGCAGCAGGCCTTATGAAGAAAACAGGACCACAGGGAGAAAACTATTTGACGACTGAACACACTCTAAAATGGTTACGAAGCGGGGAATATACAAGGACACGCTTGTCCGTCAGCGGGCCAAGGGCATTGTGGGAGCAGCAGGGGTCAATGGACACATACCGGTTGGCACGCCAGAAGACCAAAGAATACAGAAACCGGCTCAAAGCGCCGTTATTGCCAATTGAGGCGCGTGCCAAGCTGGACGAAATAATTGGCTCTATTGTAGTTTGATAGCGACAAGAACAGTAACCCGGAGGGGAGTATTATACTTCAACCATCGTTTGGGCGCTGCTCGCGCAATCACAGACCCTCCAAAAAAATATAACAATGCCTTGTTTAGCCAAATCCACTCGACCACCGGCAAACAAAATAGGTGCCTATTCTGTCTCTACAGCTAAGATGTGCATAGTATATCTCGAAAACCGCACCGCGCTGCCGCTCGTCAAAATGTGGTTTTGACCACTTATGGGGTCAAGAAGGGCTTGCTTCCCCTTTACCGATAATTTCAGTTGCAATTCAATATCTTGCTCACCTTCGTTAAATAGCAGGTAGTAATCCTTTCCTGCTTTTCGGACGTGCCGCACACGGAGGTCTGGCGCTGCCGGCGTTACCTGCACGTCCGGCGGGGTCAATCTGTCGATTGTTTCAATCAGCTCCAGGTTGCTTACACTCTCATTCCATCGGAGGATTCGACCTGATTTTGCCAGAATATCAATGGCAGGTTTGGCCTTTTCTGGTAGGTCATCTTCGAGAATCAAAACCTGATATTGCATTTCAGCTAAATGAATACCGTCAGCGTCCACTCGAGCATCCTCCCATAAATGGCGGGCTTCGAGATAGTTGAAATCTCGCTGATTCTGTAAACATATCTTTGCAGACCGCCAGGGCAAATGGTTGTTGAGTCCCAGAATGGCCAATCTACAGATGTGCTCACTATCGGTATTCAGCCAGCATAGACGACGAGTTGATAGAGCGAATGGTTCATATTGATGCCACCAAGAGCTATGAGGGCCAACGTCAGGCGGCCGCTCATCTATCCGCGGACCACGCACAGAATAGTAGAACGCGTGCGGTATGAGCAGGTTACAGCCACGCACAAGAAGCCAGTTTGCCAGCCACTTCATTTCTTCGAAAGTGAAATTGTGACCATAAGCGCCGCAAAATTCGTTCGCGTTGCGGCGGCGTCCCAAATGAATCATAGCCGATGAAGCACATTTGGCCTGCGTTGACTGCTCACCCTCCAGGGCGCTTGGCTTGCCCGGCTCGACATAGCGCCAGACTATATCTTGGCCAGGGATGTGGAAATGCCGAAGGTGGCCGATATCATCCGGCCCCATCGGATGGCCGGTAAGGTAAATGCCGTGTGAGCTGCACCATTCATAGATTTGACGATAGAAGGTTTGTTCAAGCCGTGCCTGGATGGCCCGATTGTAGTTTCGTCTGTGAAGCTCAGCGTCCGGCTCATCGTCATACCATAGTGCGGGCAAATGTTCGGTGAAGTCATAACCAAGAAAGGTGTTGATGTGTCCAAGTATGCCTGTCGTTCCCGGCAACATACCTCGTTCGGCTCGTCTGGCCAACAATGATGGCTCATCCGTGAAAATGGCTTTCACCGTCTTCCCGAAGTGCTGGCCGAATTCGTCATAATATCTCTGATGGACAAGCCGAATGAAACAAGCGACCGCATCAGGATTGAGGATGTCGGCAGCAGGGGGGCTATTCTCTGCCACTTCTTTATTGTCGGCTCGACGAGGCGGGTCACCCTCCACGAAATGCAAGCCACGGATAAGAGAATATCCTTCTCGGGCAGCCCGGTCGATGATGGCCAGGCGATGCCCATTTATCTTACGTTGCACAATGGCCACAAGATTCTGGCCATCAGTCAAATCCGGCTCGCCATTCTTGCCAATCCGTACCCCGGATACCTCGTTGTTGGGCTTGACTTCCTCCAGGTCGATGCAGACCAGACCTCGGGTCCGATACCGCGGATTTTCAGCCACGACCTGACCGCTGGAGGAACCGCTTGGATACATACCTTCGTCATACAGTATTACCCACATATCGCGTTCGGCGGCCTTCTCGATTGCAAAACGCATAAACTGAATCATTCGGTCGCTTAACCAACCGATACTCGTTGGCAGCCCCGCGCGCGGATGTATCATAAAAGCGTGCACCCCATGAGCTTTGAAATCATTTATTTGTCGAATAAGCTCCTTCTCAGATAAATCATCATTCCAGAACCAGAAAGGGGCCTGTGAAAACTCGTTTGGAGGATTTAGCCAATCCGTAGGTAATTCTACGGTTTTCTTATTGCCTCTGACTTCCCCCCGCGACCCTTCTGCAGATGTCAAGGCGAGGGCCGCTACCTTAATACCGGTCGCCTGCAAGAATCGACGGCGGTTAAGTTTATCTGTCATAAGCTCATTCTTTCTGTTAATGACTTTTTATACCACAAGACATTATCAATAAAAAGGAATCCGAGCAGCGCTGTAATGATAAGGTTAAATACCCAGCTCTTGTTTGACTTCGGAAATTTTCTCGATAGCAAAATCCAAATCTTGCTTGCTATGAGCGGCGGATATTTGGGTGCGAATTCGCGCGGCATCTTTAGGAACCACAGGATAGGAAAATCCAATGACATAAATCCCTCTTTCCAGCAGCTTCTCAGCCATCTTTTGGGCCAGAATTGCGTCACCGAGCATAATTGGCACAATAGGATGCTATCCTAAAGTAACTTTTAGTCCAAGCTCGGCTATTTTATTTCTGAAGTATCGAGTATTATCCATAAGCTTATTTCGCAAATCTGTTGAGGCGGAAAGGATGTCTAAAACCTTCAGTGAAGTAACGACAATGGCAGGTGCCAGCGTATTTGAAAAGAGATAAGGCCGTGAGCGCTGACGTAAAAACTCTATAATTTCTTTTCTTCCGCTGGTAAACCCTCCGCTGGCGCCGCCGAGGGCTTTACCCAGTGTGCCTGTTATAATGTCAATGTGGCCAATCACATTGCAATGCTCGTGAGTTCCTCGTCCGCGTTTTCCCAGCACACCCACGCCGTGTGAGTCGTCAACCATCACCATTGCATCGTATTTCTCGGCAAGCTCGCAGATTTGGTTAAGTTTAGCTATGGTTCCATCCATAGAAAATACCCCGTCGGTTGCAATCAAACGGAATCTTGCTGATTGGGCCAGTTTGAGCTTGTTTTCAAGGTCTTTCATATCGAAGTTTTCGTATCGCAGCCGCTGGGCCTTGCACAGGCGTATGCCGTCGATAATACTTGCGTGGTTGAGATTATCGCTGATTACGGCATCTTCTGCAGCCAGTAATGTCTCGAATAATCCTGTATTGGCATCAAAGCACGAGGAATATAGTATGGTATCCTCTGTGCCTAAGAATTCTGAAATTCTTTTTTCCAGCTCTTTATGTATCTGCTGGGTGCCGCAAATAAAACGAACGGAGGATAAACCGTATCCCCATTTTTCGTAACTATCCTGTGCGGCTTTTATAATCTCTGGATGGTTTGCAAGTCCCAGGTAATTGTTGGCGCAGAGGTTCAGGACTTTTTGCCCGCCTTGTATTCTAATCGTAGCTTGCTGCGGGCTGGTTATTATCCGTTCGGCTTTGTATAGTCCGTCTTGTTTTATCTGTTCGATTTCAGATGCTATATGGGATTTCACTGCTACGAACATACCTTCTCCTTTTATTATTCTTGCGTCCAGTTCAAAATGACTTTACCCGAATTGCCTGAGGACATTACTTCAAAGCCCTTGATAAATTCCGTATAATGGAGTCGGTGGGTAATAATAGGAGTGATATCGAGGCCTTTCTGGATAAGCATTGTCGCCTTATACCACGTTTCAAACATCTCTCTGCCGTAAATACCCTTAATGGTAAGGCCGTTAAAAATTACATAGTCCCAGTCGATGGCCGTCTGAGGCAATATCCCCAAAAGTGCGATTTTTCCGCCGTGGCACATATTTGTCAGCATACTCTTAAATGCCTCGGGGCTGCCCGACATTTCCAGACCGACGTCGAAACCCTCCTTCATATTGAGCTTTTTGACAGCAGCTTCGATTTTTTCGTTTCTGACATCCAGAGTCAAAGTAGGTCCCATTTTTTTGGCCAGTTCGAGACGATAGGGATTGATGTCCGTAATCACTACGTATCTTGCGCCGGCATGTTTGGCTACCGCTGCTGCCATACAGCCGATAGGGCCGGCGCCGGTTATGAGCACGTCCTCGCCAACCAAATCAAAAGAGAGGACCGTGTGCACGGCATTGCCGAAAGGGTCGAAACAGGCGAGAACATCGGTCGATATGTTCGGGTCGCTATGCCACACATTTGAGACAGGAATAGATAGGTATTCAGCGAACGCGCCATCACGCTCGACACCGATGCACTTCGGGCCGGTGCAAAGGTGTCTTCGCCCGGCTAAGCAGTTCCGGCAGCGTCCGCAAACAATATGTCCCTCGCCGCTGACGAGCTCTCCCAATTCGACGTCGTGGACATTACTACCTACCTTCTCGATGGTGCCGACAAATTCATGACCTATGACAGTTGGCGGTTTTATCGTCTTTTGAGCCCAGGAATCCCAGTTATAAATGTGCACATCCGTGCCGCAAATTGCGGTCTTGTGAATTTTGATAAGAACATCATTGATGCCGATTTCTGGTGTCGGTAAATCCTGCAACCTAAGTCCAGGTCCTGAGTTCTGTTTAACTATGGCTTTCATAGCTTTGATTCCCTCAAATGAGACAATGGCACAGCCCAAGGAACGAATGAAAACTTATTTGTCAAACTAATGGAAATAGTATCGGTCAAGGTGTGACCAAATTCCACAAGCGGTTGAGCGATTCAATAGTCCTCTGCAGCGCTGCATCGTCCTCCATCTCGCGGAGTTCCTGGTCGAAAGGTTCGCACTCTACCGGGCCGTCGTAACCGATTTTCGCCAGGGCG
>CAZKOQ010000059.1:0-13173 GCA_964554425.1 uncultured Pirellulales bacterium
GGGTATTCGTAATAGTGGTAATACATTGAGCCCCGCCAATTTTGGGGAGTATTTCCTTTTAGCAGCGGGCGGATAGAGCGGCCCTGCATATCATTCGGCACGGGCACACCCGCGAGATTCAAAAATGTCGGAGCAAAATCCAGATTCAGCACGATGTCATTATTTATCGAGCCGGCCTTTATTTGCTTTGGATATCGCACCAATAGGGGCATACGCAGCGAGTGCTCATACATAAACCGCTTATCGAACCAGCCGTGGTCGCCTAAGTAAAAGCCCTGGTCGGAAGTGTAGAACACGATGGTGTTCTGTGCCAGCCCCGATGTGTCGAGGTAATCCAGCAGCCGGCCAACGTTGTCATCGACCGAAGCGATACATCGCAAATAATCCTTGATATATCGCTGGTATTTCCATCTCTTAAGCTCCTGGCCGGCCAGACCTGGCGGCGGGTCCATCTTGAGGTCTTTAGGGGTAAGGTGGCGCTCAATGGTCATTTCCTGCTGACGTGCGGCGTCCGAGCGGGTCTTGTAATCGTCATCGAACGTTTCTGGAATGGGTATTTCGATGTCTTCATACAATTTTGCGTGCTTGTCGTCCGGCTCCCACTCGCGGTGCGGGGCTTTGTGGTGATACATCAGGCAGAACGGTTTGTCGTCGGTGCGCTCTTTGAGCCAGGCCAGACAATGGTCTGTGATGATATCGGTAACATAGCCGTTGTATTGTTTTCGTTTGCCCATCTCTATCATTGCCGGGTTGTGATAGACTCCCTGGCCGGGCAGGATGTTCCAATAGTCGAATCCCGTTGGATTAGTTTTCAGGTGCCATTTGCCGATAACGGCGGTTTCATAGCCGGCCTTTTGCAGCAGCTTCGGAAAGGTCTGCTGGCTGCCGTCAAATTCGACTGCATTGTCGATGACACCGTTTAGATGGCTGTATTTGCCGGTGAGAATTACTGCCCGGCTGGGTGCGCAAATCGAATTTGTGCAGAAGCAATTGTTAAATCGCATGCCCTCTCTGGCGATGCGGTCGAGATTGGGGGTCTTATTGATTTTGCTGCCATAGCAGCTAAGGGCGTGTGCGGCGTGGTCATCTGTCATAATAAATATGATATTTGGCCGTTTTTTTTCGCCGACAGCGGTTTGACCGGTAGTGGCACAGCTTGGGAGAATTGATAACACACCGCCGGATGCAACTGTCCAACCTATTTCTTTCAAAAAGCTTCTTCTTGTTTGCTTGTTCATTGTTTCTCCTTGTTCGTAAATTTAGAGGACTTCTTTATAACTTTTACTATTGATAGTGGCGGTAAATGGTAAAAAAGTCAATATAGAATCACGCTTTTTTCTTTGTTTTATGTGGCGGGGAAGTCGCTATAGGTTCATAGGTAAGCCGCGGCCGGCGAGATATTCTTTGATTTGCTTTATGGTGTAATTTCCGAAGTGTGTGATTGAGGCCATAAGGACGGCGTCTGCGCCGCCGACAACGATTGCATCGTAGAGATGGTCGAGTGTCCCTGCGCCGCCGGATGCAATGACAGGGATTGTGACGGCGTCGCTGATGGCTTTATTGAGTTCGTTGTCGTAGCCGGCTCTGGTGCCGTCTGCATCCATACTGGTTAGTAGTATTTCGCCGGCGCCGAACTGTTCTCCTTTGGCTGCCCATTCGACCGCGTCGATGTCGGTTGGTTCTGACCCGGCCTTTATGCAGACCTGCCATTTATGCTGCTGGTCTTTTACCCTGCGGGCGTCAATCGCCAGGACCACGCATTGGCTGCCGAATCGCTGTGCAGCTTCTGTGATAAGAGTTGGATTTTGCACGGCGGCAGTGTTCATTGAAACTTTATCGGCGCCGCTCCGCAGCAGCGTATCAATTTGGTCGAGCGTTCGGACGCCGCCGCCGACGGTGAACGGAATGAAAACGTTTTCGGCGACCTTTTTGACAAGTTCCACCATCGTTTTTCGGGAGCGAATGGTAGCAGTAATATCGAGAAATACCAGCTCATCGGCGCCTTCGTCGCTGTATCGTGCGCCAAGTTCTACGGGGTCGCCGGCGTCGCTAAGATTTACAAACTTTACGCCCTTAACCACACGGTTATCTTTAACATCAAGGCAGGGGATGATTCTTTTCGTCAGCATTATGCCTGTCGCTTACAAATCTCATAAAAATTCTGCAAGAGTTTCAAACCGGTCTTCCCGCTTTTTTCAGGATGAAACTGCACGCCGTAGATGTTTGCCTTCTGGACCGATGCAGAGAGAGGAAAACCATAGTCGGCGTAAGCTGCTTTTGCACAGTCATCGCTAATCTTAGCATAAAAAGAGTGTGCGAAGTAGAAATGGCTTTCGTTTCCCAGGCTGGCGAATAAATCCATATTTTCCGGGAATTCCACCAGGTTCCAGCCCATATGCGGAATTGTTCTGCCGGCTGGTATTTGGACGACCTCGCCGCTGATTAAGCCGAGGCCGTTATGTTGGCCGTATTCGCTGCTTCGGTCAAAAAGCATCTGGTAGCCGACACATATACCCAGCAGCGGCCTGCCATTTAAGGCAAGCTCTTTTATTAGACCCGCAAGCGGGCCCAATTCACTGATGGCGTAGCCGAAAGCGGCGACGCCGGGAAGGACAAGGCCCCAGCCAGCTTCGATGGTGTGTCTGTCGCGGCTAAGCTCCACCTGGCAGCCGATGTGGCGAAATGCGTTGCACACACTTTTGACGTTCCCCACGTTGTAGTCGATAATGACTATCATAATTTGTTATTGACTATTTACTATTGGCGATTTAACATCGAAAGAGCTGTTGACCATGAAAAATAATAAATAATAAATTGAAAATAGTAAATAACAAATGTGCGGCATAGTGGCTTATCTGGGTAAAAAGGTTGCGCAGCCGATTCTTATCGAGGGATTAAGACGGCTGGAATATCGCGGATATGATTCGGCCGGACTTGCGTTAATGAGTGGGGACGGCATAAGAGTCAAAAAGACCAGCGGCAGAATTAGCGCCCTCGAAGATATTTTGGATGAGCCGAACGCAGGAGACACGCTCGGCATTGCCCATACGCGATGGGCTACGCACGGTGAGCCGAACACCGTTAATGCACATCCGCACTTGGATTACACCGGCAAAATTGCACTCGTTCATAATGGCATTATCGAAAACTACACTACTCTCAAGACCTGGCTTCAATCGGAAGGGGCCGCATTTGTTAGCCAGACCGATACCGAGGTCATTGCAAATTTGATTGGCTATTTCTATGCCGGAAGCGACAGCGAGGGGAAACAATTGGGCTGGCAGAACCGGTTCGAATGGGCGGTGCAGCGGGCGCTTCGTGAGCTGCACGGCACTTACGGGCTTGCAATTCTATGCTCGGACTTTCCTGATATGCTCATCGGCGCTAGAAAAGGCAGCCCTTTGATTTTGGGCGTCGGCGGTAGCGAATATATCCTGGCTTCGGATGCGGCTGCAATTGTAGAACACACGACACAGGCAATATATCTTTCCGAGGATGAGGTGGTTACAATTACATCGCAAGGTTTTCATACCAAGACGCTCGACAATGTTACTGTCGCCAAGGACCTTCAGCAGATTGAATTTTCTTTGGAGCAGATTGAGCTGGATGGTTTCCAGCACCATATGCTCAAGGAGATTTTTGAACAGCCCAGGGCCTTGAGGACTTGTATGGGCGGACGAATCGACCGCCAGAATAGTAGGATTAAGCTTGGAGGCATAGCTTCCTACTGGCGCGAGCTGACCCGCACAAAGCGGCTTATTCTGACTGCGTGCGGGACCGCGTTCCATGCCAGCTTGGTTGGTGAGTTTCTGTTTGAGCAGTTGGCTCGCATTCCGGCGGAGACCGAATACGCCAGCGAGTTTCGATATCGCAATCCGATTATTGAGGACGGCACTGTTGTTATAGCGATAAGCCAGTCGGGTGAGACGGCGGATACCCTTGCGGCGGTCGAGCAGGCCAAGGAGCGGGGGGCGACGGTGCTTGGCGTCGTCAATGTTGTCGGGTCTTCCATTGCCAGGGCCACCGATGCAGGGATATATTTGCACGTTGGACCCGAAATCGGCGTTGCAAGCACAAAGGCGTTTACCGCCCAGGTGGCGGTGCTGACAATGCTTGCAATTGAATTGGGCAGGCGCAGGCACATCAGCAGCGACCTTGCGGATAAGTGCATTAGAGAGCTTTCGAAAATACCGGACAAAATAGAACTAATATTGAAACAATCTGACCATATTAAGGAAATTGCAGCAGCTAATATTGGACAGAATAACTGGCTTTTTTTGGGCAGGGGTTTTAACTACCCGGTTGCTCTTGAAGGTGCATTGAAGCTTAAAGAAATCAGCTATATTCACGCTGAGGGGCTGCCTGCTGCTGAAATGAAGCATGGGCCGATTGCCCTGATTGCCGACGGTATGCCTGCGGTCTTCATCGCTACAGCCGGACCGCAATACGACAAGATTATGGGCAATATTGCCGAGGTCAAGGCCCGCAGCGGCAAGATTATCGTCGTTGCCACCGAAGGCGACGAAAACATAAAGAAATGTGCCGACCATTTCATTACCATTCCCGATGCTCCCGAGATGTTACAGCCGATGCTGACCGTTGTGCCGCTGCAGCTATTAGCATATCACGCCGCTGTGCTTCGTGGGCTCGATGTTGACAAGCCCCGTAATCTTGCCAAAAGCGTTACGGTTGAATAGTTCAAAGATTGTTGTTCATTGCTCATAGTCAAATTCTATGAAATCAAGGCCCAAATCGACATTCAACATTCGACACTTGTCCACCATCCGTGTGGCGGATTCAGTGCTTGTCCACCATCCGTGTGGTGGATTCGATATTCGGTATTCGTTTGAATTCGGCTTTACGCTCATAGAACTATTAGTCGTCATCGCCATCATTGCCCTTTTACTTTCCATACTCACGCCGTCACTTATGAAAGCCAAGTCTATAGCGATGCGGGTCAAATGTGCGCACAATCTAAAGCAAATAGACCTGGCTATGAATATGTATTTGAATTCAAACGATATTACATACCCTTCTGCCCAGGACCCTGTCTCGACTGCGCCGTTCTACTGGCTGTGGATGGGGCGCGGCTGGCGAAGGTTTGTCAAACCGTATCTGGGCGGCAATATTGATGTGAATAATCCTTCGGTTTTGGTGTGCCCGGCGGACCGCACCGACCCGGCTAATTACGAATCCACCAGCTATGCTTATTCGATGTCGTTTTACCATAGCCCCGAGCAGATTGACGGTATGAGTAGTTCTGAGGACACTTACAAAAACCCTCGTCCTTCCATCTCACAGAAATCTTCCAATGTAGCCAAACCAGCCGGAAAAATCCTTATTGGTGAGTGGTTTAGTAACCACGCTCCTGTAAGCGATGAAAAGGGATGGTGGAGCTGGCAGGGCAGCCGCAATTATTTATTCTCCGATGGGCAGGTGCGTTTCCTTCGGGCCACCCAAATCCGTCCCGCACGGGATGGGCTGCCGGATGTGAACCTGACTGTTAGAGGCATCAAAGGTCAGGATTGGCCGCCGTAAGTCTGTTAGACTTGCTCTGTGATGTTGCTTTCTTGTGTTTGGTTTTTTACAAATATTCAAGAGGTAACTATTCTCAGCGGCATAGCTGCTTGAACTGGGAGACAAATTGTGCTATCATTTTGAGCTAAGTAATTCTGGAATAGAAGAAAATGTAGTTCACGAAGGTAGTGAGCAAAATAGCAGCAGAAGTTTTTTGTTTGTTGAGTTGGAAATTTTATGGAGAACCCGCGAAGAAGTAGGATTAAAAAAAAGCGGAAAAGTGGTTTTCAAGCTCGAATGCGGACCAAGGGCGGCCGCAAGATTCTCAGCAGACGCCGCCGTTTTAGGGCCGAGTCCAAGCGTCGAAAGCGTCGGCTTGCAAGACCCTCATAGTGGGTCCTTTGTGCAAGATTTTAGATTGGGCGGTGTCAAGGCGACACCGGATTAGGTGTTTTTGCCGGGCGAAGCGGCAGTATGGTTTTTCATAGGTTACTTTGGGCTGTGTTTTCTTGTCCTTCCGTAGTTGAAGTTACTTTTTGCGGCTCGGCTCACGGGCAACATAAAATTGAATATGCTCGCCCGATTTGATTTGCACTGGTTTGTCGAGCTGCCCGAATCCAAATTGCCGCAGGTTGAATTTCGACAAAGCCAAGTCGCCATACAGGACCCGTAGGTCAACTCTCATACCTTTCCACGTGCGTTTCAGAGAGCAAGTGCCCCAGGCGTAGCCGTTGGACCAGAAGAAAGTTCCTTCGCGAGCGGCGAAGGTCATAGTTTTTTCTACGCCGGAGTATCCAAATCCGGTAAGGGCAAGCACGCCCGCCCAACTGGCCATCGCGCGTGCATAATGATGGCCGCACTCTGCCTCATCAAAGGGGCTGCGTTTTCTGCCATCATATCTGTCGCGAATGTTCTTAATGCACTTCAGTCCCTCGTCCACCTGGCCTTCGTAGAGCATACCAGCTGCCGCAGCATACTCAAATCCGGTCATCACCTCGGTGAAATACGGGAACGGATTTTCCGGCCGGTCCTCGGGATAGCTGGCCATCAACAACGCCGACTCATCACCGAGGACAAAGCTCCGCATGCAGTTGAAATGCCCATACACACCCTGGCGCAGATTATATTTAAGGATGCTATCTAAAGTAGTGCGGACATTTTCTTTCTTAACGAGATACCCGAAATCGCAGACGTGCGCCATATACTGGCCGACAAGCTGGTCAACCAAGCAGCCCGAGCCGAGCTGGTAGTCGGGCTTGGATAGGTCTTTAGCGCCCATCCCGACAAGCAGGGCAGGGGCGACTTTGGAGCTGTCTTTTGGCGGCTGAATTTTGTGCTCGTAATATTCGCCGTTAAAGAGGTTCTCGTCTATCCACTTACTGCCCCGCTCAAACAGGTCGTGACAGGTGCCGGCGAACTGCTCATCGCCGAGGTGGCGTGCCATTTCTTCGGCTGCCCGCAGTGCGCCGAGATACCATAAGCCCATTTGTGGATTAGGTCCGTAATACTCCACGTCCATTGTGTTATGCTGACAGCCCTCCATCACGCCGTCGCGGTCGGCGTCCCAGCCGCCTTCAATCCAGCAAAACTCCACTGCCTTTTTGACATTTGGCCAAAGGTCTTTCAACATCTGTTCGTCTCCAGAGAGCTGCCAGTCGCGATACATCTTCATTATGCAGCCCATCTGACCATCTGCGGCGGCTTTGCCGAATTCCTTTGCCTGTTCAAGAGGCAGGTTGACCCGAAAGCTCATCAGCCCCTTCTCATCCGTTGCATAGCCAAACTCGACCTGGCGCATCGACTTTGCAAGCTGCCCGAACAGAAACGCTGTGGCCTGTTCGTAGTTCCAGACGTGGGTGCAGGAGCCGTGGCAGCAGCCCCTTGTGTTGCTGGTCCCTTCCCAGCCGAAAAACTTACCGTCCTCCGTCCGAAAGCAGGTCTGCGTCCGCAATGTGCTGATATTGAAAAGGGCCGCCTCCTTGACTACATCGGGCAAATCACTGTCGCAGAAGCTCCTCACAAATGTTACAGTCGCCTGCTCGTGTTCCGCAATGCTGGCCGCAAGCTTCTCCGCCACGTCCCACGCATCGGCATATTTTGTTGCGTAGTAGTTGCCGATACGGTCCTGCTCATTTCCCTTAGGCGTCCAGGTCTGTCGGTTAGGAAAGTGCCAGGACAGCAGAAACGTTACTTCCTTTGTGCCTCGCGGCGGCAGCTCAAACTCGACTGCAAGCGAGGCCATCGGTGTATCCTCACCGGTTGCCGGACGCTCTTGGAGTTTGCCGTCTTTACTAAAGTCATCCCAGAAATCGAGGATGGAGCTGCCCCAGGCCTGTCCAGCCCAGCCGGTGCGATAAGTAACATTGGCCTCGGCAGCAGTAGATAGTGCGATTGTGCCCCACTGTTCGGCACGCTGCGCAACGCCGTCGGAGGACATAAATATCCCCTGGATGTCTTTGCCCTTGCGGAACTGGTTGCGGTTAGCCCTGCCGCCTGCAGCTACTATGTCGCCTTTCCAGTCCTTCGTTGTGCCTGAGCCGTCTATGCCGATGAAGTTGGGCATACTGCCGCAGACAGAGATAGCCACTTGTTTATTTGTTTTGTTCGTTATGACGTAACGCAAAACAGCGACAGGTCCGCCGCTTGCGTTGGCATCAGCAGGTATCAAGGGATTAAATGCCTGCAGGCACACATCCACCGGCACATCGGGGTCAGAGAGAAAGACCTGTCCGAGCGGATAGGCGGCGGCGAACGAGCAATTGCGAAACCGCGGCAGCCAATGATTATGCACCGTGCTGCCGTGGCTGCCTTCGTAATCCGATGGCTCAATCGGCCCCTCAATGCCGCGCGTTACAGATTGGCCACCTTTTGGCTTAACGTAAAGCGCAAAAAAAGGAGCAACCGAACCTCGCATTGGGACAAATCCTTTGGCTGCGCGGTTCATAATCTCCCAGTCGCGCAGGTCGCCGCGCCCGCCTAATGAAACAGTTCCTGTGCCGATGCCGCCCAATGGAAGGGCTATGAGGGCCAGATGCTCCTGGTCGTAGCGTTTTAGAATCGGCCAATCCTTATAGTCCGAGGTTGACTGCTTCTGCTTTGTTGTCTGTATAGCAAAAGTTTGGGTGCCTGTAAGAAATATGAATACTGCGGTTATGATTCTTGATGCCGTTAAAGTTCGTCTCATGTTGTTCTCCTGAAAGTTCTGTTACTGAGATTTTGTTGAATATCAAATACCTGAAAAAGCGGCCTGTTTCAAGCATCAAATGCAAATAATGCCCTGCTTCAGTGCTCAGCATTAAAGTCCTATAATTTTTAGCTTGACAGTTTTGTTATAGCGGGATATACTCCCTTTCAGAGAGCAATCGTTGATTTTCATCTGCGTTAATACTTTGGTAGTCATAGTGTGCCATTTTGTGAGGCGAACAAGGCAAAAGGAGAGTGGAAAATGGTAGAGAAAACAATTCTTACATCCAAACTGGCGGTTTCGCTATTTCTTATGATTCTTGCGGCAACAGCACTGCCGGCAGACACAATCTATGTCGATGACGGTGGCCCTGCGGATTTTAACATATTCAGGTAGACAGCGACGGAGTTAAAGCCACCAGTAATGTGTGGAATTTTACGACTGGAAGTAGTTAGGTAGGAAAATGGTTAGATTATACAAGACGCTTGAGAATATTGTGAAGAAATGTGTAGTGAAACCTTTAGTGATAGGAGGTTTAGTTGGAGTTTTGGCTTATGGAGGAAAGTTGTACGGAAAGGATATTCTCGTGAATGCTTACACAGAAGGTTGGCAGGGTAGACCGGATATAGCAATTAATAACAATGGAAATTTTATCATAACATGGGAAAGTTATTACCAAAATTATTCTTTGTTTGATGTTTTTGCTCAGAGATTTGATAAAGAAGGAAATAAATTAGGAGAAGAATTTCAAGTTAATTTTCCCACAGAAGGTCGCCATGTAAATAGTTACGTAGCAATGGACAAAGAAGGAAAGTTTATTGTAGTGTGGCGGGCTAATCGAGATTGGAAAGTTTATGCACAGAGATTTGATAAAAATGGAAACAAATTAGGAGACGAATTTAGAGTGAGTGCTACTGAAGGCGAGCGAGCAGATCCGCTTATTGCCATGGATGGTCAGGGCAATTCTCTAATATCCTTTAAGTATGGACAATATGGTGATGCTTATGCTCAAAGATTTGATAAAGATGGAAATAGAATTGGAGGAGAATTTGGGATTGATGGATATGAAAGCAGAATAGCAATGGACCCTAACGGAGATTTTATAACGACAGACACTGACGGCGCTCGTGAAACACTTTATGCATACAGATATAATAACTGTGGTGAAAGAATCGGTGAAGCATTGCAAGTGAGTCTCTCAAAAGCAGATGGTGCCGATTCGGAGATAGGACAATCGAGTGTAGCTCTAAACGATACTGGTTTTGTGGTTACATGGAAAGATTATGATGATAGTAGGATGGGAGTTTACGCAAAAAGATTTAATAGTGATGGAAATGATATTGATGAAGAATTTAGGGTTAATCGCACTACAGAAGGAGACCAAATTTATCCCGATGTAGCAATGGATTGTGAAGGAGATGTTGTTATAACTTGGGTTAACACAGATGGATTTGTAGCAGATATTTATGCTCAAAGATATAAAAATGGAGAATATATTGGAGGAGAGTTTAGAGTTAATAGTAATACATTTAGTTACTCACCTGGTTGGGATGGACCACCAAAAATAGCAACAGATAACAAAGGAAACTTTGTCATAACTTGGGAAGGGGATAGCGATATTTACGCTAAAAAATTCTCCTTTTATAATCCAGCAGACCTCAACAAAGATGGTTATGTTGACTTTAAAGATTTTGGAATATTTACAGATAATTGGTTAGCCTATTATCCTTAAAATGTCAGAAGAAACATCAAATTTAACAATAAACTATTCGATAAATGGATCTACCGGAAATACTATAGTTTATGAGCCATTTCCTAATGGCGGGATTATCAATATGGGCGCTTATAGCGGCACGGCGGAGGCGAGTAAATCTTATTTTGGCGAACCCATCTGCGAGACAATTGTCGCCGGCGACATCAACGGCGACTGCAAGGTAAATCTCATAGACTTCGCCCTTATCGCATTTCACTGGCTCGAAGAATATTAAAAGTCGAAATTACTTTTTGAATTTTGTTATTTCTCTGCGTTCTCTGTGGCCTCTGCGGTAAAAATAAGTTACCTTTCACTGGCTGGAAGAGAGATGATGGACGAGGGAAGATAGACGAGAGATAAGAGACATTTTCAGTCGATAACAAGCATCCAGTATCGAGCATCAAGTATCGAGCATCGAGCATCCAGTATCGAGTATCCTATTTCAGCCCCAGCGCATCGGCCATTGAATATAAACCCGCCTTTTTGCCGACAAGCCAATTTGCCGCTCGCAGCGCTCCACGTGCGAAGGTATCTCTTGTGTGCGCGGTGTGATTGATAGTAACCGTCTCGCCGAGCGTGCTAAAGGTTACCGAATGAATGCCGGTGATGTCACCTGCGCGAATGGCGTGGATGCCGATAGCGCCTTTTTGCCGAAGGGCGTCTTTGCCGCTTCTGCCATAAGTAATGGATGCGGGGAAGTCCCTGCCGGTTGCTTTGCAGATATTCTCGGCTAATGTAAGGGCGCTGCCGCTGGGGGCGTCTTTTTTGAAGCGGTGGTGCTGCTCAATTATCTCTATATCGTATTCGTCGCCCAGCATTGATGCGACTTTACCGGCCAAATTAAATAGCACGTTCATTCCAACGCTCATATTGGTTGCATACAAAATCGGGATTTTTTTTGAGGCGGCTTTCATTTTTTCGCGCTGCTGGTCATTGAGACCGGTTGTGCCCAATACCAAAGCGGCTTCGTTTGTAAGGCAATAATTGATTGTTTTCTCTGCCGCCTCGGCTCCCGAGAAGTCGATTGCCGCCTCAACAGGAGCGTCAGGATAGACACCGGATATCTTGACGTTCAGCGGCCCCGCACCTGCGGCAACGCCCGCATCCTTACCGATGTCTGGATGGTCTGGTTTTTCGATTGCTGCGGCAATATCGAACTGGGCGGACTCGACGGCTAACGCGATAATGCGTTTGCCCATTCGACCGGCTGCACCGACAACTGCGATTTTGGTTTTCATTTTTTGCATCCCTTTAATTTTTCGTTAGGAATAGCAAGTGAAAATATACCCGCTGCAACGCATCTTTACAAGAGTTCGTTTCATATTTGTTGGTAGTTGCTTATATCGTCTATCGGTTGCGCTGCTTGTCTCGTCAATCGTCTTACGTTTGCCTATGAAACAACGATTTACCTTTGACGCAACCGTTACGAGCTGCGCAACCGCAACCGGTCAACACAACCCGCCCAAGTGCCGTAAGGCATCTTGTCAATTACCGACAAATTCGAAGCACACCAATTTACAAGCCAAAATGATTATTCCCTTGATTATCCGTGCCGGCCGATAGTAAAATCCTGCGAGCTTATTGTTTTTCAAATGAACGGTTAAATTTGGTATTTAAGGAGCAGATACAATGCAAACCAGTAAAATCTGTAACAAATCAACTTGTCCTTTAATGTTCACCCGCCGGCGATTTCTTGCTTCGGCAGGCGCATTCGGCCTGGCTGCAAAGGTCGGACTGTTTGATTTTGCATCCTCATTATTTGCTGCGCAAGCGCCTACTGCCAAGAAGCTGCTTGTCCGGGCGGCGTTTATTCGGCCAAATGTAGATGGCTACTGGATGGGCTGGCCCGGCGCCGCTTACGATATAAAGGCAAGGCAAGCCGACTACACGAAGGTCCTTACCGAAGCCGCCAATAAGTTCGGGCTCCAGCTTGAAGTTAAACAAGAGCCGCTTGATACTGACGCTGCTGTCAATGGCTTCCTTGGGGAGCTTAAAAATCAGCCGCCGGACGGTTTGGTAGTAGTGAGTATGAGTCTCAATCAATCCTGGCCACATATCGACAATATCAGCAAGAACCGCGGCAAGATTCCGACAATTGTATTTAGTCCGATGGGCACTTCCTTTACCGGGCATCTCCAGGGGACACGCAATATCGACGGCGTATATGTCGCTGCAACGCAGGATGTCGATTGGCTTACGTTCGGGATGAAGATGTTTAAGACTATGTCGGAGATGAGGAATACCCGCCTGTGCGTCCTCGCGGGCGATAAGGTTGAGGACAAAAAGTTAGATGTCATAGGGACGACGCTTCATTACGTCCCGCGCAACCGCTTCCCGGAAGAGTTCAAAAAAGTCGAGGAAACCGACCAGGTGCGGGCCATCGCCGATTACTACACCAAGAACGCCAAAAAGATTGTCGAGCCGACAAAGCAGGACATTCTCAATGCCGCAAAAAACTATGTTGTGGCCCGGCGGATTATGGAGGCAGAGAATTGCCAGGGTATATCGGTGGATTGCCTGCCTTTGGTAGAGAGTCGGCTGATTCCCTGCCCGCCCTGCATTGCGTGGCTTCGGCTTAATGACGAAGGTTCGGTCGGCGCTTGCGAAGCCGATTGGAACTCCGCCATTTCTCTGCGTCTGACCAGTCTATTGTTCGACCGGCCTGGCTTTATGCAGGACCCGGCGCCGAATACCGTCAATAACACGCTGATGGGAGCAC
>CAZKOQ010000060.1:0-13172 GCA_964554425.1 uncultured Pirellulales bacterium
CAGCTTTCGCGGCCCTGGGCTTAAGAAGGGGTTAGAGATTCTTGCGGCGGTTCGAGAGGAGACTGGGCTTGCTATTATGACTGATATCCACGAGCCGGCCCAGGCCGAGGCGGCTGCTGAGGTTGTCGATTGTATTCAGGTGCCTGCTTTTCTGTGCAGGCAAACTGATTTGCTTTGTGCCTGTGCGCGGACGGGCAGACCGGTGAATGTAAAGAAGGGTCAGTTTTTATCGCCGGATGAAATGAAGAATGTGGTAGAGAAGATACGCGCCTGCGGCAGTGAAAAAATAATTCTTACTGAACGGGGCACGTTTTTCGGATATAAGCGGCTTGTCAACGATATGACTGCTATAGAGACGATGAAGAAGCTGGGATTTCCGGTGGCGTTCGATGCGACGCACAGCACACAGCAGCCCGGCGGACTTGGCACAGCAAGTGGAGGCCAGCGTGAAATGGCCCCGATACTTGCAAGAGCAGCGGTTGCGGCCGGTGCGAACGGTCTTTTTATTGAGGTTCATAACAAGCCGGAAAAGGCAAAATCCGACGCTGCCAGTATTATGCCGATAGAATGGCTTGAGGATTTGCTTGTGGTGTGCCGGGAGATATTCGAGCTGGTGCGCAGGAGAGAAAGTGGCTGATGATAAAAAATACTTGTATGGGCCGGTTCCTTCCCGCCGGCTGGGGCGCAGCATGGGGGTGGATATTGTGCCGCTTAAGGTCTGCACTTTAGATTGCGTGTATTGCCAGCTTGGCAGGACTTCTAAGAAGACGGTGGAACGCAAGGACTATGTACCTATTGAGGCGGTTGTGGCTGAGCTAAAAACGCGATTGGATGAGGGGTTGGAGGCGGATTTTATTACTATTAGCGGGTCCGGCGAGCCGACACTGCACCGCCGTCTTGGTGAGCTTATAGACGGCATAAAGAAGATAACCAAAATTCCTGTGGCTGTGATGACCAATGGCACATTGTTTTACAGAGAAGATGTACGGGCGGACTGTGCGAAGGCCGATGTGGTGCTGCCGTCGCTGGATGCGGGGGACGAGGCGGCTTTTCAAAGAGTGAACCGGCCACATAAGGATATTACTATTGAGAAGCTGGTTGGGGGGCTGAGCGCTTTCAGGGATGAATTCTCAGGGCAGATATGGCTTGAGGTGTTTCTGGTCGAGGGTTTGAATACTGATATTGCGGAAATAGAGAGAATCAAGGGACTGATACGGCGTATAAGGCCCGACAAGATTCAACTTAATACGGCGGTTAGGCCAACGGCTGAGCCGGGAGTCAGGAGGGTGGATGTCCGAAGACTGGAGAAAATAGCCAACCGTATAGGGGGTGGGTGCGAGGTAGTAGCTGATTTTTCGCAGCGACATATCGGGGGGCAAATTGAAGGCAAGGCCGAGGACATATTATCAATGCTGAAACGCAGGCCTTGCTGTCTGGATGATATATGCTCGGGTCAGGGTATCCATCGGCAGGAGGCGTTAAAGTGTATAATTGAGCTTCAAAATCGGGGGGCTATCATATCCGAGGCGAGGGAAGGCAAGACTTACTTTAAGGCCGGTTTGAAGTAAGTGACATTGCGTCTTTATGGTCTGATAAATTTTCACGCAATTTGTCCTCACCCGATTTAATTTGTAAAGACAAACGTCGTATTGGCCGATAAAAAATGGTGGGCATTTTCCAAAGTGGCGATTTAATGCGCTTGCCAGAAATGAAAAGGACAATGCGACAATTAGTTCTGAATAAGGGAAGACAGAAGTTTATATTTCGTTATGAGACCGGCCGGGAAGATGAGCTTCTGGATGCTCTGATTGAGCAGGCAAAGGATAAACGGACTGATTTTGATTGGTTTGATGCGGCGGTGTTGAGCTTCAAGCTTGCGCAGTCGCTGATAGGTCAGGCAGACGAGCTGTTGGGCAAAAACGCCGGTCCACAAATTCATGCAAGTTAGTGCCGATGGAATTCATCGGCGAAAAGTTGACATAGAAACAATCTCGAAATCAAAAGAACTTTGTGGGTAGATTATGGAAGACAACACACTCATCCAAAAATTTTTAGATTATCTGAAATTTGAGAAGCGATTTTCTGAGCATACGGCCAAGTGTTACGGCGCCGACTTAATTCAGTTTGGCGAATTTTTGATAGGCGGTCATGAGGGGGGCGTGATGGGGGCTGAGCCGGTGTCACTGGGCCAGAAGGAAGGTTTGGCGACGGCCGTGGCGACACAGACTGAGTCTAAGATTGACGAGATGCTATTGTCGGCGGACGTCAACACGATGAGAGGGTATTTGGGTTTTTTGAACGAGAGGCAATACTCAAAGGCAACTACCGCCCGAAAGCTGGCGACGCTTCGGAGCTTTTATAAGTTCCTTGTGAAGAGAGGACAGCTCAGCTCCAATCCTGCTGCGGCGGTCAGGACACCCAAGCAAGAAAAGCGCCTGCCGCGATTTATGGAATACGAGGAGGTAAAGAAGCTGCTTGATACGCCGCCGGTAGATACGTGGCTGGGCGCAAGGGACAAGGCCATCTTAGAGACGCTCTACAGCACAGGGATGCGTGTTAGTGAGCTTGTGGCGCTGAATATGGACGATATAGATTTTCTTGGCGAGGTGGTCCATATAAGGGGTAAAGGCAAAAAAGAGCGGATTGCACCAATCAGCTCGTCTGCCTTGCAGGTTATTCAGCACTATATTGAATTCAGAAATAAGCGGGCACAGAGCAACAGCAATTTTGATTCGAAGGTTTTGTTTGTGAATAAGCACGGGAGGCGGCTAAGCACCCGCAGTGTCCGGCGAAAGATGGATAAATACCTTAAGATAGCTGGGCTTGACCCGGCGATCAGCCCGCACACTCTGCGGCATAGCTTTGCAACGCATATGCTTAACAACGGTGCCGATTTAAGAAGCGTGCAGGAGCTGCTCGGTCACCAGTCGCTATCGACGACACAGATATATACGCATCTTACGACAAGAAAGCTTAAAGAGGTTTATGACAGCGCCCATCCGAGAAGCAGGAGCGACACGGGGCCACAAAAGCTGCCAAGCGATAACTGAACGCAGGTAGCGCGAATGAAAAAGGCCGCTTCGGTGTTGTGCGAAGCGGCCTTTTTGTTTGATGCTCGCTAATAATATCTGAGCAGTGCGTTAATCTTCAGTAAGTATCGGAGGTTTTATTGTTGCTGCCGATGTATTCGGGTACAAGCTCTTTGATTTTGGCAACTATCCGGCTATAGTCGGCCTTGTCTCTGGTGAGGGCTATCAGCTGGTCTATGCTGGCCCGCAGCTTTTCACGGTCCATCGGGATATTTTTCCATATACAGATTTTAGGATGGTCTGTTCGGAGCATATCTTCGCCTTCAATTGAGAGCTCCTCGAAGAGTTTTTCGCCTGGGCGAGGGCCTGTGAAGACCATTTCAATATCCTCGCCGGGTCTAAAGCCGCTGAGGGTGATAAGCTCTCTTGCCAGGTCAACGATTTTTACCGGCTCGCCCATATCGAGGACGAAGATTTCACCGCCTTTACCCATTGAGGCGGCCTGCAGGACAAGCTGGCTTGCTTCAGGTATGGTCATAAAGTAACGCTTCATTTCTGGATGAGTGACGGTTACGGGTCCGCCTTTGGCGATTTGCTTTTTGAAGATGGGGACGACCGAGCCGTCAGAGCCGAGAACGTTACCGAACCGCACGGTTACAAAATGGGTTTTGCTTGTTCTACTCAAATCCTGGACATAGATTTCTGCGATTCGCTTAGATGAGCCCATTATGCTGGTAGGGTTGACGGCTTTGTCGGTGCTAATCATTACGAAATTTGTGGCGTCGAATTGGTCTGCTGCATCGGCGACATTTTGTGTGCCAATGATATTATTTTTAACGGATTCTCCTGGATTTAGCTCCATTAAAGGGACGTGCTTATGAGCGGCAGCGTGGATGACAACCTGGGGTTTGTAAGTCTCGAAGATTTGGAATACACGCGTTCTGTCGGTAATATCACAGATGATGGCTTTTAGAGGCACCTGTGGGAATTTCTGGCGGAGTTCCTGGTCGATGTAGAATAGCGGGTTTTCGGCTTGCTCAAGGAGTAAGAGCGGTTTCGGGCCGAAGTTGCATATCTGCCTGCACATTTCCGAGCCGATAGAGCCACCGGCGCCGGTAACGAGGATTATTTTATCTTTTGTGAAGGCCTCTATGAGGTCGGTGTTGAGCAGAACGGCTTCTCTGCCAAGCAGGTCGTTGATGTCAATATCGCGGATTTGAGAGACGCGGTATTTGCCTGAAGCAATGTCTGTAATTGATGGCACGGTGGAGAACCGCACTTTGATACCTTCGCAGACCTGGATGACGCGTCTTCGCTCACGATGCGTGGCTGAGGGCATTGCAATGGCTATCTCGTCAATGTTGCGGTCGGCACAAATCCTGGGGAGGTGCTCGAGTGTGCCGCGGACGGAGATTCCGTGAATATTGGTGCCTTGTTTTGCGGGGTTGTCGTCGATAAAGCCGATGACTTCGTATTGAGCTACGGGCATACGGTGGATTTCACGGAGGAGAGCTTCGCCAGCATCACCGGCGCCGACGATTAGAAGACGCTTGAGGCGGCCTGCTTCGACGGTGCGGAATTCCTCATAATATAGCCGAATTATCATTCGCAGTCCGCCCAGCAGCAGGAATGTGCCGAACAGGTCGGCCATAAATACACCCTGGCCGACTTCGCTTATGTCCAGCAGTTTTTCTTGAATGAAGGTTGTGGGTCTGGGTGTTGTGGAGGTGGATGAAGGTTTGGTGAATCTGCTAAATGATAATAGTCCGAACCATAGGGTAAGAATTATTAGGGTGCTTAGAAGCGACGCCCGCAATATGCCTATGAGGTCTGATATGCTGACATATCGCCACCAGCCGCGGTATTGTTTGAAGAGACCGAATATTGAAACCTTGACGATTAGAGAGAGCAGAAGTAGAGGAGGATACTGGTTTACGAGCCAGTTGCGCTCAAAGCGCATGCTCTGCACCACCAGGAAAGAGAGTAAAAGGGAGGCGGCGAAAGCAATTAAGTGTGCAAGTATGATTAACTCCCTGCGGAAACGAAGCAGTGGGGTAGGTGGGGCTATGGTCTCCAACAGGTTTTGAGTTTTATCTTTTTGTGACGTATTTATGTCTGGTTCAGGCATAGTATATCAAAGCGACCGGTTCGGCCAATAATACTTTTGTCACAAAGGATAACTATAGTTTAGGTGTGCGTCAAGAAATTGTTGCAGGCCAAGATGGCAATTACATTTACTGGAAATAATCTTTAGGGACATATTGGGCTTCTGAGACAAGAGTAACATTCGAGCCGGGCACAGAGAGTTGAGCAGCAAAGGGCGTATTAGCTCTGTTTATGACGCCAGCATAATGGAGCATCCTCTTGGTAAGGATGTTCAGTTTTTTTCAGTTTGCGGTTCTGGTTTTGTGTTTTGTGGTTCGGGTTCGGATGCGACCGGCTGAATCATTGTCTGGTCAAAACGAGGCGTGAAGATGTCGGCCAGGGCGGTATTGTCAACTCTGTTGCGCATAAGTGCGTAGATAATGGTGTTGGCCGAGAAAAAGAAACTTATTACAAAGGATACCAGCAAACCAACGACGGCCAGCAGCAGGAGCTGAATCACAAAGGCAGAGAAGGATTCCGACCGATTAGCGGAGACAAGAGCCGATGCGTCAACGAGTTTCATTAAATTTGGCTCTTTCCAGATTGCGGAAAGTTTATTGGCATCTTTGCTGCTATTGTCAACCCAGACGCCGAGCTGCAGAAAGCGGTGTGTGAACCAGAGCATCAAGAAGGCAAAAAGGCGGACAAAGGCATAACAAACCGCGCCGTAGATTGCAGCTACTACCGTGTAGAAACCCATTCGCCAGGGCTTAGAGTATATGTAACTGAAGGCACGGCTGATGGCGTCGAAGCAGTCTGAGCCATCATAAGCGACGGCAGGGAACATCAGGTTAAAGCCAGCGATTGCTCCTATGAACACAACGGCTATCAGTGCGCCGGCAATGAGGGATAGCAACATAAAAATAGCCATTATGATTTCGCCTGCTATCGGGATGTTGCCAATTACACCAAGCAGGAAAATACACAGGCCGATGCAGATAATCATACAGACGGGGACGAGGGGTGCAGCGAAGAGACTTGTGAATTTTTTTATGCTGAATTGGAGTGCTTCTCTGATACCAGGTTTTTCACCCTGGGCGAATTGCAGGGCGGCGATCCGGCATATAGCTCCCGCACCAAGGGATATTGCAGACAGAATTATTGCGAAAAAGATGATGCAATAGAGAAAGTGATATTTCAGTGCCCACCTTATTGTTTTGAAAAAATCGACGATATTAGCTACAACACCCTGCAGGTTGAAAGCGAATACTGAGCCCACGGCGCCATTGAATCGTATAACAGCACACTGCCATAGGGTAGAGAATACCCCGGTGCGCTGGCCATCTTCTTTGTATCTCTGGATGAAGGATTGAACGGCTTGCGGGTCGGCCAGATAAATTTGAAGCTCTGTCTGTGAGGAATTAGCGGCAACGACTGTTTTACTGCAATCCATAAGCCAGCCAGCCAGGGCGATGATTGCCAGTGCAGAAAAGGCGATGAATAATTTTGTTGGCTGAATGGCTATACGGAAGGTCTGGAATATTTTGGGGAACAGAAAGTTATCGAGGAATTCAAGGTGTTGTTTTTCGTTAGACATTTTGATACCTTTCAAAAAGGTCATAACCGACATCAATCTCGTTAAGGACCGACCAACAATATAACTAATGTGCAAAGAGTTTCAACAGTTTTTTTGGGTATTTTACTTTCGGTCGTTGCCCGGTGGCTGTTTTGGAGGAGGGGGCCCTGCTGAGGCGGGTGATTGCTGGTTTGTTTCCAGAGATTGTGAGTCAGAGGATATTTTGTATTTACCATCAAACCACCCGGCCAGGTCAACCAGTTTGCAGCGTTGTGAACAGAAAGGGAAGAATTTTGCCTCCTGGTTTTTTTGCTGAGGCGAGAACTTCACTGCTTTGTTACAGACTGGGCATCTCCTTTTCATATCAAGGCATGAGTGGAGATTTATGTAACTTACTGGGTAGCGGGGCCTTGCTCCAACAATCGGGTGTATTCGACACAATATCTGGCCCAGGGCTGTGCCTCGAGTCGAGCTTTTGGAATTGGTTTGCCAGTGCCTTCGCAGATACCGTAGATTCCCTGCTCGATACGCTCCAACGCATCGTCGATTTCTCTTAATAGTTTTCTTTCGCTATCCATTAATCCGAGGGCGAATTCCTGCTCGTAGTTATCTGTCCCGAGGTCTGCCATATGGATTGGCATGCTTGATAGGTCTCCTGTGGCGTCGAGGTGGGATTTTTTGAGGGCCTCGTCTTCTATTTCGTTTACGTTTTTCAGGATTTCCCTGCGTTTTTCAAGCAGCATTTGTTTGAAATGTTCAATATCGGCGGAGGTCAATTGAGTTCTCGCCGACCTGGTGGGAGTGAGCTTTTTTCTCACCGGTTTATTACGCTTCTGTGCCACGTTTGACTACCTTTCTTACAACTGATTCGGCGGTTTAATTATGGCAGAACTAAGCAGTATAACATATTTACCGTGTGTGCGGAATACCGAACTTTAGTAACTATTATCGTAATAGGAGCTTGGGCACTTAAAAAATGTTCTGGGGAACTTTTTTTGGCTGTCTTAGTCGGATCGCCTGTGTAGTCGTAAGCGCTTTTGATAAAAGAAGTTATGGCGAGGTCGCTATGGGTGTTTATGCTGGTTAGGTGTCCGGTTTGGTGATAATTTGTTCACTATTTTTTGCGAATTTGCCTATGGGGATGAAAAATTTTTCTTTCCCGATGTCGCCTGCAAATACTCTTACGTCAAAGAGCTTTTGTATCTGTTGTGCTGTGAAGACATCTCTGGGGGGGCCATGCTTGTAGCTGTGGTCGGCTCCGAGAAGCAAGGCCATATCACAGTATTGGGCGGCGAGGTTGATGTCGTGCGTTACGGCGACAATAGTTTTGCCTTTTTGGAGCTGTGATTTTTTGAGCAAATCGTATATGGCAACCTGGTGTTTGAGGTCGAGGAAGGTTGTCGGCTCGTCTAAGAGCAAGATGGGGGTATTTTGGGCAAGCGCTCTTGCGATAAAGACACGCTGCCTTTCGCCGGCGCTGAGAGCTGCCAGAGACCTGAGGGCAAACTGGGCGGCGTCCGTTGCCTGTAGCGCTTCGGAGACTATCTGGCTGTCAGTTTTGGTTTCAAATCCTATGGGGCTGTAATAAGGCGTCCTTGCCATCATAACAGTGTCGATGACCGAAAAGTCGAAGACGGGTATAAATTCTTGTCGCACAACAGCAATTTTTCTGGCAAGGACTTCGGTGCTGTATGATTCTACGGGTGTGCCTTCGATAGTGATTGTGCCCGAGCCGGGCTTTAGAATCCCCGAGAGTAGATTAAGCAGGGTGCTTTTGCCTGCGCCATTTGGGCCAACTATTGTTAGGAATGTTCCTGTAGTTACATCGAAGCTGAGGTTTTTGAGGACTGAGCTTTTCGGTGTATAGTCAAAACTTAAATCTTTAATTTCGATGATGGCGTTCATTTTAGCCAGTTGACTTTTCTACTATATTTAATGAGCAAGACAAGGAAAATAGGACCGCCGACAATGGCCGTAACTACACCGACCGGCAATTGTGCCGGGGCGACAACGACACGGGCGAAGCTATCGGCCAGCACCAAAAATATCGCGCCAATAATAGCGCTGAGGGGGAGTAGCTGACGGTGGTCGGGGCCAAATACTAATCTTGTTCCGTGGGGAACGACCAATCCCACAAAACCTACTAAGCCGCTTAAGCTGACTGCGATGGCGGTTATGAGTGCCGCGACCGCAAAGGCGATTGTGCGGATTGTGGCGATGTTGACGCCCATACTTCTGGCATCTTGCTCACTGAAGCAAAGGGCATTTAATTGCGGAGCTATAAAAAAAAGCGCTATGATTCCTCCTAAGACACAGCCGGCTGCAATCCATAGCACCAGAAAGTCTTCCTCTACCATATTGCCCATCAGCCAGAATATTGTTGTGTAAACCTGCTGGCTTTTTGCAATGAGCGTAAGGAACATTATTAGTGCCGCGAAGAACGTATTTACCACCACGCCTGCAAGCAGCAAACCGGTGATGTGGAATTTTCCTGTCAGTCGGCCAAGGAACCATACCAGCCAGACCGTGCCAGTAGCTCCAGCAAATGCGAAGACCGCTATCGGCGACCGTCCCACAAAGGTCCAGCTAAAGCCGCTGATGACGGCGATGATAGCTCCCAGACCGGCGCCGCTGGATATTCCGAGTATATAAGGGTCAGCGAGAGGATTTCGCAGAAGGGCCTGGCAGACTATGCCGGAGGATGCCAGAGCCGCTCCCACAATAGCGGCGAGGAAAATCCGGGGCAGCCGCACTTTGACGAATATTTCGTAGTCGGGATTTGTTTGGAGCTGTGGCTCCAAGCCGTTGGCTACAGATTTCAGAGATATTTTCTCAGAACCAATCAATGAGCATAGGGCCATCACGACAATAAGGAGTAGAAGTCCGAACGCTATTCTTACAATCAACTTTTTTGGCGTCAGTTTGGCTTCCATTGTTCAGTTCTCAAAAAGCTCCGGGTGCAGGCATCTGGCGATTGTTTCGACCGCTTCAAAAACCCTCGGTCCGAGACGGGAGACTGTGTCGCCATCTATTACGTAAATACGCTTATTTACCACGGCCGGGAGGTTTTCAAACTCATTCCAATATTTTAGGGTAGCATCCCCCTTGGGGGGAAGGTCTTGGGGGGTCATTGAAGGTTCAATTATGACGTCTGCGCGGACGGCAATGACCTGCTCAGAGCCGATGGGGGGATATTTATATATGGTAGGTCCGATTGCGTTTTGGCCGCCGGCCAATTCAATCATTTCGGTGGTGAATGTATCCGTTCCAGCCACTCGCAGGGGTTCTCTTTGAACTACCCAGAGGACTCTGGGCTTATTTTTTGCGGCGACCAAAGACGCCAGGTTGTTTAACCTCTTCTGAATATCTAATACTAACCGGTCAGCTTCATTTTGTCTGCCTGTTGCTGCTCCAATTTTGTTTATGGCGTCAAAGAGATGGGGGACCTTTTCAACATTCATTGTCAGGCAATTGCAGCCGATACGGTCCAGCCGCTGGGCGTAACTATTGTGCTCAGGACCAGACGTAATTACCAAGGTTGGTTTTGCGGCTATAATGGTTTCGATATTTGGGTACCAGAATGTTCCTATCTTTGGCTTGGTTGTTGCCGCCGGCGGGTAATTACAGTTCAGCGTTACGCCGACAATTTCGTTCTCAAGGCCGAGGGCAAAAAGTATTTCGGTGAGATTAGGAGCCATTGAAACGATTCTTTGTGCCTGGGCGGGTGGGGAGGTGGCGTGTTTTTGGTCTTGCAGCCGGGCGGAGATTGCAAATCCGGCGGCGAGCCAGCACAACATTATTATAAATAGCCAGGACCACTTATTCATATAGAATAGAATTAAGTTCTTTTGAACTGCTTTTCCAGCTCGCTTATCGAGAATTTTATTGTGGTGGGTCTGCCGTGCGGACAGCGGCTTGCGGATTCAAGGTGAGTTCTCTCTGCGAGGAGCTGTTCGATTTCGCTGTCGGTTAGTTTCTGACCTGCTTTGATTGCGGCCTTGCACGCGGTCATATTCAAGACCTCATCCAGCAAAGTTTTCGGAGCGTCAATTTTGTCTTTGTGGTCGAGCAGGTCGATTAAATCTTGAACAAACTCGACCGGTGCAGCGTTTGCCAGCAAGACAGGAAACGCCTGGATTGACATGGCCCGCGGGCCGAACGGCACAAGCTCGATTCCGAGTTTTTCGAAAAGCGAAGCATTGTCTTCGATTACATTGGTTTGAGATGCGGTTAGCTCAAAGCTTTCCGGTATCAGCAGCTTCTGCGATTCAAGGTTTCCTGACGACAATCGTTTTTGCAGACGCTGGTATATTATTCGCTCGTGGAGTGCGTGCTGGTCGATGATTACAAACCCATCATCTGTTTGTGCGACGATGTAACTATCGTGTATCTGAAGGAATTTTCTTTGGTTGGCGTCGATTGTTGAGGGAGGATAACCGGCGCTTCTGTCAGCCATTTGTTCGACCGCAGTATGCGGCGCAGGGTAATAGTCTTTCGGTGCTGCGGCTGTGTGGTCCTGGATTTGAGAGGGTCTGTGCTTTCTGATAAATTCGGCGATTGCATCAGTGATGTTTTGATTTCTGTGGTAACTACCGGCTGGACTTTCTTTTGCGAGCAGGTTTGCCGCTACCGGCAGCTTCGCCTGCACATCGAGGTTTGTGGAAAGAAGTTTTTCTCGAAGGCAGGAGAGGACCTGCGAATAAATCAGATTAGCATTGTAGAACCGCACCTCAATCTTTGTGGGATGCACATTCACATCATAATCTTCGTAGGGCATCTGGATGAACAAGAAGACGACGGGGAATCTATCCGGTTCGATAAGGCCGCGGTATGCTTCTTTGATTGCGTGCGAGATGAACTTATCGCGGATGAAGCGGCCATTTAGAAATATATATTGGAATTTGCTGCTTGTTCTTGATGCGGCAGGTGTGCCCATAAGAGCAAAGATGTGCAAGCCCCTTTCATTGGTCTGGGCTTCGATAAAGTCGTCGCCGCCTGGGGCCGATAACATCGGGAATAGTCCTGCTATTCTCTGGCGAACAGTGTGGTCGTGCGAGAGCCGGGAAAGCTCTCTATTATTATGTATTAGTGTTAGGTCGAGGTTTCTGGAGACAGTGCTCATTTGCGGGAGTGGTCGGGTAGTATCATTCGGTTCTTTACCGAGGGGGTCTGTTGTGAAGGATAGGCCAGAAGCGATTCGTGTGAATTGCTCGGTGATGTGGCTTATTTCGGTGTTGGCTGTTTTGAGGAACTTGCGTCTTGCAGGCAGTTTATAAAATAGGTCTCTGACCTGGATAGTAGTGCCAAAGGCGGCGCTGCAGGGATTGACGCCGCTTTTATTTCCGCAATCAATCTCGAAATAATTGGCTTCTGCTGAATTTTTCGTCCTACTTACGGCTCTGACCTGTGCAACCGAAGCAATACTTGCCAATGCTTCGCCTCTAAAGCCCAGGGTGGATATGCCGTGCAGGTCGGCGCTTGTTCTGATTTTACTTGTGGTATGTGATTCGAATGCTTTAGATAGGTCTTCGGCATCCATTCCGCAGCCGTCATCGGCGACGGATATTAGTTTACGGCCGCCATCTTCGATGGAGACGGTTATCTTCGTAGCGCCGGCGTCGATGCTGTTTTCCATCAGCTCCTTGACCACGCTGGCAGGCCTTTCGATTACCTCGCCGGCTGCAATCATATTAACCATATTCTGGTCAAGGGTAATTATTTGCCCCATTGTTTCTTTGTTGCCTCCTGCTGTCCCACTTGGGACACCAAATGGTGGAAAAACGTGCATTTCTCCTAACCGCAGAGACCGCTGAGGTCGCGGAGACAATGTAATTAGTAAGTGGTAATTGGTGAGTAACAGATATTTAACTAATTAACCACTCACCATTTAATCAATTCGAGTCATAATCATACTCGAATTGACGGGCGACTGGCAATTTATTTTTTATGGCGTGTTGGGGCGGATTATTTTGATGCAGGAGTCTTCTGCCAGGTTGACCGGCCGTAGGCCTCAATACAGAGGATAAGCTTCTGGATGTAAAATAGGTCGGCTTTGCACCAGGGGATGTCCAGAAAGCCGGTGAGCTTTTCGGGTGGCTCACGGAGAACCATTGCCCGTGCTGCGAATATTTCGGCGGACATTGTTGGAAATGCAAAGGGGCACTCGTTTCGCCACATCAGCTCAACATTCCAAGCCAGATACCAGGTTGGGCGGTGGTAATCAACGTAAACATCCATCAGGTGTTTGTGTGTATCAGTGGTATAGTATGTCAGAAGGCGGGCAACTTCGGGTGTCAGGTGGCGCCAGCGTGCGAATATGGAGCGGCCAACAGGCACTTGCGTAATAAGGCCGCCTCGCGTGTGGGCGAACTCGTAGGCCAGCCGCCGGCGAATTGCTTGTCGGGTCGCAACAAGACCCTTTTCAAGAGCGGCTTCATCGTGCAGGTGCCTGGCTATTCGGCAATAGGCAATTAGTCCTGCGA
>CAZKOQ010000061.1:0-13130 GCA_964554425.1 uncultured Pirellulales bacterium
CGGCAGAGTCATTGGTGTGCAGCGTGCTGAAAACCAAATGACCCGTCAGCGAGGATTGAATCGCCATACGTGCGGTCTCGATGTCCCGGACCTCGCCGACCATTATAACATCCGGGTCCTGACGAAGCACGTGCCGAAGCGCTGTCGCAAAGGTCATCCCTTTCTTGGTTGCAACCTGAATCTGGCTGATACCTTCCAGTTGGTATTCAATCGGGTCCTCGATGGTGATGACGTTTTTCTCCGATGAATTTATTCTGTTAAGGCAGGCATAAAGGGTTGTTGTCTTTCCGCTGCCGGTCGGCCCCGTCACAAAGATAACCCCGTGAGAGCGGTTCAGCAGCGAATCAAACTTCTTCAAATCACCCTCCCACAGGCCCAGCTCATCCAGCGCAAATAGGCCTGTGCTTTTATCAAGCAGTCGCAGCACGCTGCGTTCGCCATAACTGGTCGGCACAGTGCTGATACGCAAATCTACTTCCCGCTGGCCGATCCGGACACTGCAGCGACCATCCTGTGGAAGACGCCGCTCGGCAATATCCATACCCGCCATAACCTTGATACGGGAGATAATCAATGGAAGGACATTTCTATTCAAGCTCAGAACATCGTATAAAATGCCATCGACGCGATAGCGAATTTGTAGCTTGCTCTCATAAGGATGGACGTGAATGTCGCTTGCCCTTAGCTGCAAAGCGCGGAAAAGAATATCGTTCACCAGCCGGATGACGGGGGGCCTGTTCACCACATCGAGCAAGTCATCGGAAGTCGCCACCTCGCCGACAAGCAGGTCAAGATTCTGCGAATCAAGCTCCTCTGCCACCTCCTCGATAACGGTTGTCCGTTGCTCATAAGCGACATCTATCACAGCCGTAATAGCAGCCCGCGTCGATATTGCCGCCTTGACCGGCAGCCCTGTCATTTTCGAGACGTTATCGAGTGCGTTTGCATTTAGCGGCTTTGAAAGGACCACAGTAAGCTCACCATCGCTGGGTTGACGCCTTATCCCGATAAGATAGTGGTGCTGAGCGTAGGTTGCGGGGACAGATTCTATGAATTCAACAGGCACGTCTTTTGACGATACTTCCGGCAGAAATTCCCACCCCAGAGCTTCGGCAAAGAGCTTCAGAACAACGTCTTCGGTAAAATATGGGCAGCCAAGAAGAGCCTCATCGAGCCGCTCCTGGCCCTTTCTTTCTTCCAGGAATTTGCCCAATTGCTCAGCATCAACCAGCCCCGTTCGCTTAGCAGTTTGTATCAACAAGTCCTTCATATAGTACAAAAACCAGAAAGGAAAAACACCAATCCAAGCTTTGAAACATGATTATTGTCAGCTTTGACTTTTAGCTTTGCCCTTATGGTTTTACGCTTTCTGCTGTTATGTTAGTTCTCTTCGAGAATTTTTGCCGGGTCCATAGGTTTTGGCCTTATGCCGGGCCAGTCGTTATACCTTTGCATTTCCTCTTCGTATCTTTCGAACCTGTCTCGGTTTTTCCGGGATATAACTTCTATGTCGGACTGCTTTACAGCTTCTTCGCCCGGCCTTAAGACATGGGCCTTGACAAAGACATACAGTCTGCTCTGGTCATCCGTATTTGAAGTGCTTCTAAACAGCGCTCCCACAAGAGGAACATCGCCCAGGACGGGGACCTTCGTTCCACCTTTGTTTTGCTTGAGCCTTTCCAGCCCGCCGAGTATTATGGTGGTCCCGTTGGGAACAGTTACCTTGGTGGTAACATCGCTGCTAAGAATATCGGGTGGCGTGGGACCCTTTAGCGTCTCAGTCCCACTGGTTATGGCGTAATCTTCCCGGAGGCGAAAATCCGTTCGGTTCAAGGTAATTTTGAGCTGGACCTGCTCACCTTTACTTATGTGAGGTGTAATTGTAAGGGTAATACCGGCGGTAAAACCTTCAAAACCTACAGAAGTAGTGTATGTTGGGGTAGTGGTGGCTGTGCCGGGGATGATTTGCGTTTGCTCCCTGACAACACTTGTTTTCTCCTCCGACTTGATGGTTCCTTCCTCGTTGTCATTGACCAGCAGTTTCGGCTTTGCAAGTACTCTTCCATAGCCTTTTTCCTGCATTAGCTCCAGTAAGGCCTGGATATGCTGGTCGGCAAAGAAAGCTTTCCCTCCCGCCCCGGCCGTAGAAGCAGCCTCAGCGATTGTTTTCGCTGGAAATGGAGAGAGCAGCGCAGAGGGACCGACGCCACTCATCGTTCTGCCAGGTTCGAGTTTCGGGAATTTCGTGACCAGGTCGAGGTCGGAAGTGAACTTCTCGTTTTTGGTGATTTCCACCAGGGTCACATCGAGCAGAACCTGGGGGCGATATTCATCAAGCTGCTTGATAAGCGTGCTAATCCACTCCTGGTTCTTCTTGCTGGCATAGACAATGATGGAGAAAGTCTTCTTATCAGGGACAATCATAATTTCTTCTTCCGTCTTCTTTACCACCTTTTCAATCTTGCCTTCCTTGTCTTTGATAGTCTCCTGAATAAGTTTATTAAGAACTTCCGCCAAACCATCCGGGTCCTGGTTCTCCAGAGCATAAATTACGTATGGTATCGTCCCCTTCTCCGTTTCACTATCCACATACTTAATGACCCCGGCTATCTGAGCATGCTGTTCGGCTGTGGCGTTAATCAGAAGCGAATTTGTCGGCTCAAGCACTATCACCTGCGGCTCCTCCACAAGCGTCTCTGTTACCGCGCCGGTTGTCACGGGAGCGGTTCTGGTAACAGGCAGAGTGGGTTGCGTTGGCTGGCCGGCCTCCGGAGTCCCTGCCGGTGTTCTGACAGCTCCAGTGATCCTCGAGGGGGTCTCCACAGTGCGGCCGATTATGCCAAGCTCTTGCAGCTTCTTTTTCACCTCATCGGCGTCAACAAATTCGATTTTGTATAATTTCATCGCTCGTAGGTCTTGCTGCGCAACATCAAGCGTCTCAACCAGACCATCGACGACAGTCAACTGGCTCTCGATACCTATCATCAGTATCCGGTTTGTCCTCTCATCTGCATCAAGATATACCGTTGGCTGGGCCCCTGTAGTGGTTGTGGGCGTAGTAAGTCGGGACATAGGTGGAGTGGGTACTGCTGGCATCCGAGTCGGTGGCATACCCGGCAGCACCGCAGTCGGCATCGCTTGCGTTGCAGCAATTGTAATTGACATCGTTCCTAACTGCTCGGCAAGCGCCTTCACTTTAGGAGCAAGCGTCTTTGCCATTGTATATTTTAATTGTCTGAACTTAAACCGCTTCGGCTCGCCGGGCTTATCAATCATCTCCAGAAGCTCCTGTATCCTGCCCATACGGTAGGTGTATTCTGTGACTATAAGCATGCTGGTATCTGGAATCGGCGTAACTGCAGTCCCGAGCTTCATATTGGTCAGCAAGTTCATTGCGCTGGTAGTATCTATATGCTTTAGCTGAAAGCCGCAGGTGATTACCGCATCCCCGTAATCAATCTTGCGCCTGTCGGTCTGCAAAGTCGGGTCGATGCCCAACACTTGCGCCACTGGGACTATGGTTACAAGATTACCCTTACGGGTCATTGCAAAGTCCCTGAACTTCAGCACTGATTCGAGAAGAGGATACAAATCTTTTACCCTGACAGCCCCCTTTAGTTTGCCGTGAAGCTGCAATGTAACTTCGCCCTTCACCTGGGTGGCATCATACATATAGTCAAGATTCAAATACTGGCCGACCAAGCCCAGTAACTGCACGATATCGATTTTTTCAGGTAAATCCAGCTTAAGAACATCGTCGGCATTAACCAGCGGCTCCGGCTCGTATGGTGAAATAACAATTGGTTTGGCGGCTCTTGTTGTCTTTGGTTCTGCTACCTTTGTCTTTTTCTCCGGTGCGGTTGCAACGGCATTTGGCTCGTTCGCCTCAGACGGTTCGACAATAGGTGCTTCTGTGGTTTTCTCACTCGGCTGTTCAATAGTAGAAAGAACAGAGACAATCTTCTCTAACAGTCCCACTGGTGCGATAACTACCACGGAATTATTGTGCACATCTATAATTGCCTTGGCGGCTGCTTTCTCTTCCGGCGGATTGGAAAAGCTGCCGATTGATATACCGCCGCCGACCGCGGCTGCGATGTTATCGTTGGAAGGCAGATTTTGAGCTTCCGAGACAGGTAAAATGGGCTTTATAACAAATTTCTCCTGCGCATCCACCAGCTTGATTATAGCCGCTGCCTTGGCCAGAATCTTCGGCGTGGCGGTTACCAAAATCGCATTAGCCCCCGGAAGCTGTGAGACTGTGCCGATATTGGCCTCGGCCAAATATTTCTTGCCCTGCTCGGCTGATATGTGCTTGAGGGCAAAAATCTTATATTGCGTTGTCGGAGTATCTCCGCCATTTGCAGTCCCTGCGGCTAATGTCCAACCGGCACACAGCAATAGATACGTTACCAACAAAACGCAAAACTTCCTATAATCCCTATGGCACAATCGTTTTCCTGATATCATAAGTTACTCCGTAGCTTGCAAGCCAAAATCACCATCCGACCATACTTCTTGCCCGATTCTTATTTCCTCCGGGCATCCTCAATCCTGCCAAACAAACCTCTTTCGCTGAACGCTCCTAATGACTGTTCATTCTCAAAGCAATAGAGTAGGCCGGGACTACCCACGCTTATTTAATCAGACAAAAGAAATGGTTAAAAGTTCCCCAAATTCGGGCCAAAACTACTCCTTTTGCCCTCGGTCTTTGTATGTCCGCCAGATTCCTATAATAAGTCCATTTATAGTCCTGCTCATCACCACAGGAATATGGAAATTAAGGAAATGGCAATATAAATATTGGGCTTTTTGAATGTCTTAGAAATAGGGCAGCAGAAAACAGGTGTATTTTCGTTCTGCCAAGATAGTATTATCGAGTGGGGGCTCTATTTATCCTGCGAGGTCTAATAGTCCTTGTAGGCATCTGAGGCGGGTGTGGCGGTGGGAGATTTGGCCCTCGCTGAGCATTCTCTAATTCCTTGCCCAGCCCATCTAATTTCTTGGCCTCTTCATCGCTGACCTGCGTGGCAGTGAATTCCTTCATCAGCTTTTCCATCATCGCAGCAGCTTCCTGCTCATTGACATCATCACCACCGGTTTTATCAGACTTTGGCCCCCTCTGCAAATTCGCCAATTGTTCCACAAGTTTTTCCAGGGCTGCCGCCTCATCTGAGCTTACCTGGGGCTCCTCGACTTGAGCAGTCGCCTCCAACTGAGGTGACTGAATTGCTACTGCACTCGTCGCAGGCCCGATTGTAGCCGGCAAGGTGGGATGAGGAGCAGGCAAACTGGGCTGTGGAGCGGACACAGCGGTTTGCATACTCGTTGTTGTCGGCGTCGGGCGGGTAGCTGCTGCGCTGGCCCCTGACTGTGAACCCTCAAGAAGACTGATTATTGCAGGTCTCGGTTCGACAGCCAATTCGGAAATGTTTTGCCCATCGCGTATAACCACCACACCGTCCTTTATCTGTTCAATCACCAAATGCCCCACCGAAGCTGATTGTCGTATCCAGTGGGGTCCCTTACCCGGCTCGTCAATAAGCGCTATTGATTGCTCAGGATGCGATTCGTAAACACTGGTGCTAATAAGCTTAAATTTATTCGAAACAGGGACAGAAGGTCTGGGCAGCGTAGGCGCTGTTTGGGGCATTGCAACCGGCTTTGGCTTCGGAGGCCCACCATTCAGATACAAGCCGAAGGCCACTGCCTGTTTTATAAGTGGCGAGTCCCCCTCAACCTCTCTGGCTTTGGTGCCCGCTGCCTCTTTGAATCTTTCTATAACTCCTGGTGATTTCAGAAGTTCCTCAATCTTCCCATCGCTGCGAACCCCGAACACGATTGGGAACACCAAGAGCAACCCCGCCAGAATTGCCGCCACAATAGTTGTTATACGTAGTGTCTTTATCATATCAATATTCCCGGCATCATTATTATTTGACAGAGCCGGGGGCGTTTGGTTCCCCCCAATGGATGATTTTTTCCATATATAACTGCTCGTTTCCTGCGTAATGGCTGCTTTGTTCGGGCGTATGGCAGTCTATACACTGCGATTTTGGCTCGGCAGTCTTTGTCTGACCTAAAGTTGCGATATGCTCCGAACCCGGCCCGTGGCAGTTTTCGCAGCCAACATTTTTCAAGTAACCTGTTTTTTCCTCCGATACAAAGCCGCTTTCATATTTCATTCCGACCGTATGACAAACAACGCACTCCGGGTCGAACTGCGAGCCGACCTTTTCGAGGGTCGCGTAAGCGTGGGCGTGGCCCTGCTCACTACACTTCTCGAACTCAACTTTATGGCAGAGCTTGCACGATGCCGAGCCGGCATATTTCAAACCGCCTGGCAGAGTGAAACGCCCCAGTTTCTCCAGCAGCTTGCTATCTCCCACAAGTTGTTGGTAGGTCTTATATAACTCGACAAGTGACTTTTCCTGTGGTAGATTCTCGGTTATCGGTATAGCAGAAAAAGTAATTTTTAACTTGTCTTTATAACCATCCTGCGTTATTTGCAATTTGCTCACATACCTGCCGAAGCGGCCGACAGAGAAAACCAGAGGCCTCTTGTTCGGTTCCCCAATAACCATTGGCTCATCAGATTCAGCCGGACAAATCAGACAATCTACATTTCCTGATTTTGCTATGGAAGAAATAATGACATCATCGCATCGGCTTATAATAAGGATATTAACGCTTTGTTGGCCCTGCCCTTGTGGAAAAACTTCTCTAATCTGCTCCATTGGTGACGTATCCACGTCAAAAGTTAAAACTGATATAGTGATATATTCGCCGTTTAGTAAATATTGTTTTCGAAATCTTCCCGCTATCTTCTCACCGGAACCGTATGGACTGATAAAGCCGACAATAGGATTAGACAGCAATTCGAGATTCTGAGCTATTTTTATGTCTTTTTCGGTTAGATTGACTAAATCGTAATCAAGCAGACCAAATGCCTGTAGTATTATATTGAGCTTGATTAGGTCTTGTTCGCTGTCCCCTTTGACAAGCCCGCCTGTGTCGATAATCAACCGTCTTTGCTTTGGCACGGTGTTAAAAACCGCCGGACGCCTGTCAAGACCTCCGAGCTGGCCGCCGGAGCATCCGCAGGGTTTCAAAGCTCCAAACTCGTTACCGGTGATGAAAATTACGGCCTCATCGCCTTTGTCGGGTACTTCTTCCGGCCTGCCTCTATCGGGTGGAATACAGGCAGGCGTCATCAGCAGACATAGAATCCCAACCACCAATAAGCAAACACTGCTTGCTATGCGCACCATTTTTGCCCGCTTTGTCCGCCGGAAACGGCGGCAACTTATTGTTTCCGTTGATAAAATCCCCGGCAGGTAACCGTAAGCTTCTCTCCACCCTTGATATTCACAGTAAATATATCGGTGAAAATCCCCTGGTTGGGTTCGGCAGCCGGCGGCGTTATCTGGAGTTTTAATTGATAGCCATTATGAATCTTCTGCTGGCTGAGGACCTTTATGATATTATTCTGTGACGAAGTTGACTCAATCTCGAAATCGGCGCCGTAGTTGCTTAGCACCCACAAGTCTCTTTCAACGGGCTTTTGCGGCTCAGAGTTGAAGGCAATAATCAACGGCGGATTCAGCTCAAACGCCGGCAGAGCAGTAAATGGAATCGTAATCGCTTCGGATTCAGGGTGACTTAAGCTTATCTCAATAAAACCGCTCACCCCTCTTCGCAGTTTCTCGACATCGATTTTCGGTTGCAACACAAATTTTGTCGCCTCCACAGACGTATCGACGTCGGCTGTTATGCAATTGCTGGTCGAATTGAAACGCTTAATTGAGAACGGCTTGCCGTCGAGAGCCATAAGCGTAATGGCCGGACAATTCGCATCCTCCTTCAACAAAAGATTAAGCCGGTCCGGCGTGTAGCTAACCTTCTGGACAATACTGCCTTTTAAGGTCAGCATAACACGCGGTGTAACCTTATCATTACTATTCACATACACATTTCTTCTTATTGTGAGGGGCTGCTGACCCCACCGGCACTCTACCTCTACTGTCCCGCCTTCTCCGGGGGCAAATTCTCTTTTGTCTAACTTGTGGGCGCAGCCGCAGCACTCTTCTACTGACGTGATTTTCAGCACACCGGCTCCGGCGTTTGTGAACTTGAACGCACCGGTCATTTTTGTCCCAGGCCCCGCCTCGCCGAAATCATAAACGACTTTCTCAAACATTATTCTCGGCAGCGGACCATTCGGCTCGGCCACTTTAACCTCTTTCGGTGGACTGACGGTCGGCTTGACCACAGGCGGCGGTGGCTTTGTCTGCTCCTGGCAACCAATTCCTGCCACCAGAAGTTCAATACTAACAAGACAGACTAATCTAAAACATTTGCTCTTCATATCTTGTCTCCAGATTGGACTATAATACAAATTTCGACCAAGTAACCACTTGCAATCTAACAGAAAAAACGCCGTTATGCAAGGATTTTTCACTCTTTTGGGAGAGGTTTTACCTTTTTGGAGAATTCCTACGTCCTCACTCCTGCCCTTCTTGGCCTCGCTGCTTGGCCGCCCCACAACGGTGTTGCCAGTTGTGAGTTCCATTTCTCAAGAGCTTCTTGCAATTCTTTTGCGATTTTCGGTTTTTCGGCCTTGAGGTCACGACTTTCGCCGATGTCCAAAGCCAGGTCAAAAAGTCCCGTTTCGCCGCCCTGTGTCACTAACTTCCAGTTGCCTCTGCGAACAGCGTGGTTTGCGCCGGTCCGCCAGAAAAGAATTTCGTGAGGCGGAGTTTTCTTTTCGCCGGCTAAATATGGCAGCAGATTTACTCCGTCGAGCCGACGGTCACCGGATATTCGGGCACCTGCTGCCGCTGCAGCTGTCGGGAGTATATCGAGCGTGATGACTGAGTGCTCATAAAGCTTCCCGCATTTCAATTGACGGGGCCACTGAATCATAAACGGGACACGGATGCCGCCTTCATACAGCGTTGCTTTTGTCGCCCGCAGGGGAGTGTTGTTAGAGCCATTATTGCTTGTCGGGCCGCCATTATCGCTGACAAAGAATATCAAAGTATCTTCGTAGAGGCCCTGCTCTTTTAGCTTGCCCAATAGCTTGCCTATCCCTTCATCCATCGCCGTCATCATTCCGGCATATACACGCCGTTTTGGGTCGCTAATTTGCCCGAATTTATCCTTGTGGCGTTGCGGTGCCTCCAGCGGCGAGTGAACTGCGTTATAGGTAAGGTAAAGGAAGAACGGCCTGCCTTTGTGCCGCTCAATAAAGGCAATCGCCTCCCGCGTAAATGCATCGGTCAGGTATTCTTTCTCGTCCACCGGCTCAGTCCCTCGCATTATCGGATTGGCAGAGCCCAGGCTTGGGTCTGTGTAAGAATGAGAGCCGCCGAGGAAACCAAAATACTCATCGAATCCTCGCTTGAGTGGATGGAAGTGTGGTGCTGCCCCGAGGTGCCACTTGCCCACTATGCCGGTTGCGTAACCTGCCGACTTAAGAACATCAGCTATCGTTACCTCGTTCAATGGCAAACCTACATCTTCTGCGGTGCCTACGCGCGGGGCGCCGGGATTGAACTCGTGCCCAAATCGCTGTTGATACCGCCCTGTTACCAGGCCCGCCCGCGTTGGGCTGCACACTCCGCAGGTAACGTAGCCGTTTGTAAATCTCACGCCGTTTTGCGCCAGCGAGTCGATATTTGGCGTTGCAATGTCCCTGCAGCCGTGGCAGCTAATGTCGGCGTATCCCATATCATCACCAACGATGACGATAATGTTTGGCTGCTTCTTTGCCCCGACTCTTTCACGAGCCAGACCCGCACAACCCGGCAGCACAAATGCCACCCCCGCCGTAACACCCATCCTCTTGAGGAATTCTCTTCTTGTCTGTCTCTCCATATCCTTACCCTTTCATCCTGTTTAATTTCTACAAATCGGTTCGGTCAGAACAAGATTGTGCAGTGGTCGATTTACGATTTTTGACTGCTTTTTTTAATCTTAAAACTTAAATCGAAACTTGTCCACCATTTTTGTGGTGGAATCGCAAATCCAAAATTGCAGATTATTCCTGCAGAGACGGTCCGACCGTCTTGCCGTCTAACCGTTCGACCGTTTCTCTTGTATCCCTTACTGACTGTCCCAGCCACTATCCAAGTAAAGATGCTTGTAAAACAAAGATTTAGCCGATATTATTATTGAACCATAGCGTTCAAAAGAATCGTCAAGATGCCTTACGGCAGTGCCGGGTTGTTATTCATCGGCGAATTAACTTTGAACTATTCGGGGAGCTATGTATGAACAGACAGAACTCTGAGGTCTCCATTGTAGCGCCTCTGCTTAATGAGCAGGACAACCTCCGGCTGCTTTATCAGCAGCTCACCCAGACGTTAGCAGGCAGATACGACTACGAAATAATATTTGTTGATGACGGCAGCACCGATGGCAGCTTCACAATATTAGCCGGCCTTCAAAAGGCCGACCCAAGAGTCCGAGTTATTCGTTTTCGTAAGAACTTTGGCCAAACCGCGGCGCTAAGTGCCGGTTTCGCCCACGCTCAGGGCAAAATCATTGTCGCAATCGACGCCGATTTGCAAAATGACCCCGCGGATATCCCTGCGATGCTTGCAAAACTCGATGAGGGGTTTGATGTCGTCAGCGGCTGGAGAAAAAAGAGACACGACAAAGTCATAACGCGCCTTGTTCCCTCTATCATTGCCAACTGGCTGATTTCTGCAATCACAGGCGTCAAGCTGCACGACTACGGCTGCACACTCAAGGCCTACCGCAAAGAAGTTCTGGCTGAAACAAAACTATACGGCGAAATGCACCGCTTCATCCCTGCTCTTGCAAGCTGGAGCGGCGCCCGAATTGCAGAATTGACGGTCAACCACAGACCTCGGACAACAGGGGCCGCAAAGTATGGTCTCGGCCGCACCTTTAAGGTGATTTTGGACCTTATCACCGTTAAATTCCTCGGCTCATTTTCTACCAAGCCAATCTATATCTTCGGCGGCCTCGGCGTTGTTACGGGCATCGGTGCAATCGCCTCAGGCCTTATTGTGCTTTATCAGAAATTTATTTCCGCACAGCACCTTCCAATGAATAGAAATCCTCTTTTGGTACTGACCGCCTTATTGATAGCCACCACCATTCAATTTGTCCTTATGGGCCTGCTTGCCGAGCTTTTGGTCAGAATATATCACGAGTCGCAAAATCGCCCGACCTATGTAATCAAAGAGATTCTCGAATCCGCGGATAGAGATGGAGATAAGAAATGACCAGAATTAACCGAAGACTCCGACCTATCCGAAAGCCGTCCAAGACGCCTGAGGTATCGCTGCAACTTAAGCCGACAGTCAACATTTCCAAGCTTGCGTTTGTTGTGATAGCGATTTTAGCCATCATCCCATTTTCCCTCGGCAAATATTTCGAGTTCAATCAGCCGGACCCATTCGACGGCGGCGCGTATGCGTATTCGGCCTGGCACATTCTTAACGGCGCAAAAATCGGTGTGGATGAAAAGCCAAGCGCGCAGCTTGGGACGCTGTTGGCAAATATCATCGGTGTCTGGCTTACCGGCCCTAACGAAACCGGCGCTAAGTTGATGCAGATGCTCCTGCAGGCGTCAGCATTACTGCTTATGTTTATTGCTATGCGAAAACTTTTCAGCACCTTCGCAGCCGGTGTCGGCGTGGTTGTCGCCTCGGTGTACCTCTCTGCACCCTTAATTTCAAAATACGGCAACGTCAAAGAGCAATATATGATTGCTTTTATGGTAATGGGGATAAGCTGTCTTGTTCTTTATCAACTAAGCAACAAATGGTGGCAGGCGATATTAGCAGGTGCTTTTCTTAGCTGGGCCCCATTGTTTAAGCAAACCGGCGTATCGGCAATTGCAGCAACCGGCCTATTCGTTATCCTCCAGCCCCTTTTGAAAAATAGAACCTGGAAACAGACGGGGCTGGACGTTCTTCTATTGTGGGCCGGGGCGATTGCTGCCATTGCGCCATTCTATATATGGATTCTCGGCTGGGGCGTCCAGATGGCTTTGCCTTATTCGTTTGTTTGGCAGACGCTCGGAAAGTTCCTGCCTTCAAGCCCAGCTTCTGGTCAGCCACAAGTAGTATCGGATTATATCGGTGAGCACCGAAAGCTCATACCCTTTTCGCAGCAATGGCCGGTAGTTTTGAGATATTATCTGTTGCTGATACTGCCCGTCGCACTGGCAGCCGGCGCCATAATTTTACGGCTGATTCGGATGATTCGTGCTGCTTCATCTCCAGACAAAGTCAAGCCGAAAACTTACGACCGTTTTGTTCTGCTATTTGCTATCTGGTGGATTCTGGATATGGCATTTGTGTGGGTTAGCCCTGCCTCTTATGAGCAGTATTATCTGCCCCTAAGCGGCTCCGCCGCAATGCTGGGCGGATACATAATTGCGCTTTATGCTGATTACTCGAAAACTGCGGTGCTCAAAACCAAGCCGGTGATAATAGGCATTGTCGGGTTGGTAATGATGATAGCTATGTGCCAGCATATTTTTTTCGGCATAAAGATTAGCCCTTACTCCGGCACTGACTATCGCAATCCGTACACCGGTAATCCTGAAAGGCAGAGAGGTTACGCCCAGAAATACCGGGAAATCTCCCAGCGGCAAAAAAAGAACCTAAAAGGACCCTGGGAAGATGCAGCAGAATATATCAGAACACGTTCGCAGCCGACGGACAAAATCTATGTCTGGGGCTGGTATCCCGGCATATATGTCGCCGCACAGCGGTTCAGCGCCGCTTCAGCGGCGTGTAGTATGCCCAGGCCGGCTCCACCGGTCCTGTCGCAGTTAGTTAGCCAGCTATTGGAAGAGTTTAATCGGCAGATGCCCAAGTTCATTGTTGATTCCCGCAAACGCCACGTTCCCACCGATAGGCCCCCTTATGAATTGTGGCCGATAGCGCCAAAGGGCTTTATGGGGATAAGAGAAACCTGGTTTCTTCCGCTGGATAGAAAAGTAATCGGGGAGTACGACAAGCAGTGGGGCGATATGCTGCGAACGAGCTTTGACCAGGACGAGGCATTACGGTATGAGGCGCTGGCGCCTTTGAGAAAGTTCGTAATGGATAACTACGAAATCGTTGAACCTAAACAGTATATAG
>CAZKOQ010000062.1:0-13031 GCA_964554425.1 uncultured Pirellulales bacterium
AGCAAGTAACAGCATTGTCCCCGGCTCAGGAATCAAATGGATATTAGGGTTTGTAGCCGGGTTGGGTAAATCTATTATGCTGATCGGCACACCGTAGAGTCCCATCCCTGTCAATCTGCTGACCCACTGCTCGCCTCGAATTATATCATCCGGCGGCGTTTTATACCAGTGCGGTTCATATACGAAATCATATCCGTATATATTGACTGTGGAAAAAGAGCTGGGCCAGGCCCCCCCTATGCTTCCCCCATATATGTTCGCCGACCCACCCAAAGACACACAGGACAAAGACCCATCATATATATTGACAACACTCGGGTTGAACGCGACCAGAAACAAATCCACATCACCACCATAAACGTTTAACGTGCTTAAATCAAACATATAGAAGAAGGCAAAGCTCCCTCCAGACAAAAAACCTCCTTCATACATGTTAATCGTGCTTGAGTTGTGAGCACTAATGGTCGTTTCTCCAAACGCCGTCCACCAATTACCGACCACTCCACCAGAAATATTAACTGTGCTCGAGTTGTGTGTGTGAAGGTATTCGACAATTCCACCAGAGATATTCACTATGCTTGCGTCATACGTGAACAGGCCGGTATCAACAACCGGTAACCTGCCTACGTAACCACCGCTCATATTTACTGTCGTATGCGAAGGTGGCGTATCGTAAACCTCGACCCTATCGTAGCCGTCCCCCTGTTGGATAACTCCATCGGAGTAAAATATCTTAACCGTATTGCCGCAGACTACAGGCCCCCGGACCAGAACTATACCTGCCGCCAATCCTCCCAAGATTATTATTAATTTCAGCTTCATTCCCTATCTCCTTTCCAAAGGCGCTCCTCTTGTGCAAAATACCAAATTTTCAAACGGTATGTTTTTCCTATAATTATCTCTGTGTAGTTATTATTTAACCATATTGAACCACCATTGTCAAACAAAAAAATGGAAAAACTTGGGATGGGAATGGAACACGCCGTAGGTAGTTATGACTGAAAGTTGCTACAAACAGGAGCAAAAACCAACTTTCCAGATACTCAAAAATTTAAAAGTTACCCCGGTCGGGAGGGTTTGTATATTCGATGACGGTAGTAATCAAGAATTACCGCTCCGACGATAACGCAGCCGGTGATAATACGCTTAGTTGACTCCTGTGCGTGAACCGCCGCCAGGCCGGCCGTCAGGACCGCAATGATAAGCACACCGAAAAACGAGCTTACAACCGACCCGCGCCCCCCCATAAGACTCGTTCCCCCAATCACCACCGCAGCAATTGCCTCAAGCTCCAGACCGATACCCGTGTTTGGATTCGCCGACGACATTCTCGCAGTATGTATCACCGCTGCTATTGACGTCAGAAAACCGCACAGGATAAAAACCCATAGTTTCAATGGCCGCGGGTCAATCCCCGATAGACGCACTGCTTCCTCATTAGTCCCAATCGCCACCAGATACCTGCCAAAAACCGTAAAAGACAGCACCAACTGCCCGACAATTACTATCATTACCGCAATAATAAACGGAAGCGATAGTCCAAAAACCGACGTCTGGGTAATCACCTCCACCGGCTCGCCTATATATATGGTCCGCGAGTTGGTAACAAGATATGCCGCACCTCGCGCAATCTCGAGCATCCCCAAGGTAACAATAAAAGATGGCAGCCGCCACTTTATCGTAACCAGGCCGTTAGCTGTCCCGCACAGAATCCCCACAGAAAAGCACGCGGCTATCCCGACCGGAAGCGGCAGTTCGAATTTATCCACAAACACCCCCAGCACCGCTCCCGCCAGCGCTAATACCGACCCTACAGACAGGTCGATACCGGCAATTATTAACACAAATGTCATACCCACAGCCACGATTGTCGTGTCGGGTATCTGGTTGGCAATCGTCCGCAACGTCCTCCAGGTAAAGAAATTTTCCGCTAGATACCCGAATACAACTAATAGCAATACCAGCGCCCCCGCCATCCCGACGTAATCCATAACAATGGCTCGCAGACCCGACATACGTCCGGCGTGCAGACACATCATTTTCTTCCGCTCTATCTCCGGCATAAAATTCTCACGTCTGAGCTTACTTGCTGATATAGGCACTGAACGCAGCAGCCATTATTTTCTCCTCAGTCCACTCACCTCTATTAAATGTAGCCGCCACACATCCATCCGACATCACCATAATGCGGTCACAAATAGCCATAAGCTCTTTCAAGTCGGATGAGACAAATATAATCGCCTTCCCTTTATCCGCAAGCTCACCGAGCATACGGTATATCTCAAACTTAGCCCCAACATCAATGCCACGCGTCGGCTCATCAAAAATCAGAATATCCGAATCCCTGAACATCCATTTTGCAATAACAACCTTCTGCTGGTTGCCCCCGCTCAGCTCATTCACCGGCTGCTCACTTGACCAGCAACGTATCCCCAGCGAACTGATATAACGCTCGGCAACAGAACGTTCCTTCGACATATTGACCCATCCAAATCTGCTTATAACACCCATTCGCGTAAGCGATATATTCACACGGACAGGCAATCGCAAAAGTAATCCCTGCTCCTTGCGGTCCTCTGTTAGAAAAGCAATGCCATTACGCACCGCATCGCGCGGTCGGCGAATCTTAACCGGCTCATCCGACTCGCCCCGTTGCAAGCTGTTACGGGGCTCGCCCAAATAAATCTCCCCGCACTGCGGCACATCTGCCCCGAAAATGGCCCGCATCATTTCCGTGCGGCCAGAACCCATCAGACCCGCAACTCCGAAAATCTCACCACGCCGAACCTCAAAACTGACGTCTTTAACCTTCTCACCCGCACTAAGTCCGACAACGCGAAGAGCTATTTCACCTCCCCTACAAACTCCGCGTAGCTGCTCACTTTCCAAATCCCGTCCAACCATCATCCTTATAACGTCACTAACCTTCAGTGCCCCTACATCCTGGGTCGAAACGACCCTGCCGTCTCTTAGAACTGTCACGCGGTCTGATATGCGCATCACCTCTTCAATACGATGTGAAATGTAGATTATGCCGACTCCCTCACTTTTGAGCTTCTTGATTTGAGTAAAGAGAAGCTCTATCTCGCTATCGGTCAGCGATGCAGTGGGCTCATCCAAGACCAGCACGACGCAGCGCCGCGACAGCCCCGCCGCTATCTCAACCATTTGCTGCTGTCCTACCCCAAGAAACCTGACAGGCACAGCCGGGTCAACATTCTCAAGCCCAACCCGACTCAAAAGTTCTCGTGCCGAGTGGTTTAGCTTCTTATAATCAATAACGCCAAACCTGTTAGGCAGCTTCTCAATAAAGATGTTCTCGGCAATAGTCAGATTGCCGATAAGATTTAGCTCCTGCATTACCATTCGCACGCCGCTTGCTTCCGCATCCGCCCTGCTGTGCGGTCGATACTGTTGTCCGACAAGCTCCATCCAGCCGGAATCCGGTCTCTCCACACCAGCCATTACGCGTGCAAGTGTGCTTTTACCCGCTCCATTTTCCCCCACAAGAGAATGAACCTCGCCATCCCTCAGCTCAAAGTCAACATCGCAAAGCGCCTGCACGCCCGGGAACAATTTATTAATACCACAAGCTCTAAAGAGCGTCTTACTCATCTCAGGACTCATTTGAGTGTCTCTGCCGTGATGAGGTCAACCGGCGTAACTCTATCCGCAGGAACACCTTTGCCTTTTAGCATCTCAAGGGCATACTCAATACCATACAGGGCGAGCTTATCTGCGTGCTGGTCAATCGTGCACAGAATCTTTCCTTTCTTGAGCAATTCCTGAATAGCCAAAATATTGTCGAAACCAACCACCAAAACCTGGTCGGACTTGCCTGCCGCGCTAAGCGCAGCCACCGCGCCAAGAGCCATACTGTCATTTGCACACAGAACCGCCTTCAGGTCTGCATACTCAGTGGCTACCGCCGAGACAATCGGAACTGCCTTGGCCGTCTCCCAGTATGCTGACTGTGAGCTGACTATATTCATCCCCGCCGCCTTCATTGCATCTTCAAATCCCAGCTTACGCTGAATCCCATTAAATGCGTTGGGCACTCCCTCAAGAATTGCCACCTTGTCACCCCCCTTTAGTCTCTTTGCCAGGTATTGGGCAGCAAGTCTTGCCCCTTTGCGATTATCCGGCCCGACAAACGGAATCTTGACGCCTTTCTCAGCAAGCACCTCAGCATCTAACTTATTGTCGATATTGACAACAATAATGCCCGCATCCATCGCTCGTTTGCATACAGGCACCAATGCCTTAGAATCAGCAGGCGCAATCACAATAGCATCTACCTTCTGAGCCATCATTATTTCGACGATGCCGATTTGTTTGGCCACATCCTCTTCATCTTTGATGCCCTCTACAATAAGCTCATACTCATCGGCGTGTTCCTTATGATGACGACTGGCGCCTTCCTCCATCGTCTTGAAAAACTCGTTGGCCAAAGACTTCATCACCAAAGCTACCTTCGGTTTGGCCTCTTTGCTCTGCCTGCACCCGCACGGCAATATGCACAATCCCGCAATACACAATATAAAAACGCCCAACGCCAATCTCCTACACCTTATCATTGTTATCTCCTCAAATGCCCCCTCTGCTTGTTATAAAATCTTCTACCGTTTCTTTTGTGGGCATAGACGCTTGCGCCCCCATTTTAGTAACCGACAGAGCAGCCACATAATTAGCAAACAAGGCGGCCTCGCGAAGCGACTTAGCCTCAGCCACCTTAACTGCCAAGCTCCCTGTAAAAGCATCCCCTGCTGCCGTTGCGTCAACGGTATCCACCTTTATGCCGGGAACAAATTCCATCCCATCTTGGCTGGCCATCAGAAAACCCTTTGCTCCCATAGTCAAGATAACCGCCTTAACACCGCTCTTCAGCAAACTCCTCGCCGCCTTGCGAGCCGAATCCTCATCTCTTACCTCAATACCGGTAAGAATCTGAGCTTCTGTCTCATTTGGTTTTAGCACATCCACTATCTTCAGGAGCGCCGGACTTAGCCTCTGCGCCGGCGCTGGGTCCAGAATCACTGGGACACCGCAACTATATGCTAATTGAGCAGCGAACTCAACCGTTACTATCGGCACCTCAAGCTGCACAACCAAAGCACCAGAGGCAGCGATATATGTCTCCGCTTTACTGACATCCTCCGGCGACAATTCTCTATTCGCACCCGGGGCCACAACAATAACATTGTCGCCTTTATCATCGACCGTAATTAGAGCTACGCCGGAAGCTGCTTTCTTCGTTCGGGTAACATACTTTGTCTTAACACCTTCTCTTTTGAAATTCTCCAGGGACTTCTCTGCGAATATATCGTCGCCCAACTTTGCTACAAAATAAACCTCCGCGCCAAGTTTAGCAGCCGCCACCGCCTGGTTTGCACCTTTGCCGCCGGGAACCATTATGAAATCCCCCCCTAAAATTGTCTCTCCTATCGCAGGGATTCTTTTCGCCTTTACCACCAAGTCCATATTGCTGCTGCCAACCACGACTATCTTCGCATCGCTACGTCTCACTTTTAAGTCCTCGCTCAGTATGTTTTCAATATATTATTCGCCTAAATGCAGCTCTTTTACTTGGTCAATCTATCAACTAAGAAATCCTCAAAGGCACCCAGGTCTTTCCACTCAGTAGCACAGTTAATCACTTTGGCCTTATCATCAATTCTTGTAAATCCGTCGTCAGTAACCTTGATTCCCAGCTTTTCCATCTGAACCAATTCCCTTGACATAGCTAAATAAATCGCCACCGTATCAAAAAGGATTGTGCTGCTTGTATTGATTTTTTCGTCAGCCCTTTTGTTAGCTTCCGCCTCGCTCAAACCCTTGTTCTCATCCGCCACTCCCTTTCTTTGCCAGGCCCGGTAGTTTTCAATCAATGCCCTCGCCAAAGGACTGTCTTTTTTTAGCACCTTCTGATATTTCTCACCCTTTAGCTGCACTATACCGCACGTATCCAGAGGAGTAATAGTCATATCCCACGGTGCCGTAAAGACCTTTTGTGCCTCTTTAGCAGCCGCCTTGACATTGTATTCGGCGTCGGGTTCCGCCCTGCCGCCGTATCCCCTACGGATACTGCCGTGCATCCCGACAAATTCCGCCTTTTCTGCTATCCGCGGCTGGCGCTGGAGCGCAGCGGAAATGTTGGGCAGCGGCCCCGTGGCAATTAGCGTTATCGGCCTGGGTGACTTCATAATAGTGTCAATCAATGCCTGCACCCCATCCTCATAGACCTTGCCGGGATACGATGCCAACCGGTAATCCTTCGCCCAGGCATCCTGTCTGTGGCTGCCATTATGTTGCTGCACCCCTATGCCGATGGGTATATCTGTTCTGCCGACAGTTTCTAAAAACTTCGCCACAGTCCTCGCCTTATCTCGTGTGTTGCCCACCGCGGTCGTGACAAGCTTGACATCGAACTCAGGCGACTGAAGGAGCAAAGCCAGCGCCCACGTATCATCAATATCATCACAGATGTCCGTGTCGAAAATAACAGGTTTCTTTCCCTTGACGGAAGATTGCGGATTACTATTCGAAAAGCATCCAGTAACCGTTACCATAAATAATATCAAAACTCCCAAAATTAGGATGCGGCGGATAGCGTTTAGCGTATAGCAGGTCTTTATCCTTATCATAGTTCACCTCGTTCACAGATAACAATCTTAAATTTCAGATTCTTATGCCTACAAAGTCGCCAACACCTGTTCGGTGCCTTGCAAAACTTAAATTGAAAATTATTTACGAATATAGTGTACTCCTAAAATCTTAAATTTCAAATTTGAAATCTCAAATTTCAGGTTATAATATTCGTTAATCTAAATTTCAGGTTACAGAGGTTCAACTATGTATATTATACCGGCAATTGACCTGCGGGACGGCAAATGCGTCCGGCTCATCCAGGGTAATTACGACCAGCAAATAACCTACCAAATCGACCCGATAAAGCAGGCCCAGGAGTTTCGCTCTGCCGGTGCACAATGGCTGCACATCGTTGACCTGGATGGCGCCAAGCTCGGCAGACCCGTCAATACCGATACAATATCTGCCATCGCAGCGCTTCGAATATTAAAAATAGAAGTCGGCGGCGGCCTGCGCGACGAACGCTCCATAAATAAACTGCTCGATATCGGCGTTAAAAGGGTAATAATCGGCACGAAAGCAGTAAGCAACTTCCAGTGGTTTAGCCGAATGGCAAACAAATTCAAGGGCAAAATTGCGCTCGGCCTTGACGCTCGCGGCTCTAAAGTCGCCACACACGGGTGGACAGAGGACAGTCCCCTGCCACTTTTGGAGTTTGCAATCAAAGCAGCGAAACTTCCCATTGCGGCAATAATATACACCGACATCACAAAAGATGGGATGATGACAGGACCTAACCTTGAACGAACAAAAGCGCTCGTCAAAGCACTAAACATGCCGGTCATCGCCTCAGGAGGCGTAAGTAAAATAGCCGACATCAAAAAGCTTGCAAAGCTGGGTGCCGCAGCGGTGATAATCGGAAGAAGCCTATACGAAGGCACTTTGAAACTATCGGACGCTATAAACGCAGCAAAATAACAAACACACAGCTAAAGTATGGGCTACCCTCATCCGGCTCTACAGAAATCCCCATCCGCCATAATGTCTTGGCGGTGCGAATTGGCACTCAAGATTGACTTTGTTTATAACGATATTTAATATGTTGGTGTTCGGTGTTTCACACCCCCCTTAGGGGTTCGACCAATGATTATATGCGCAAGTTAGGACTATATATTACAACAATTATCGTAGCCGCCGTCATAATGGCTCTGGCTGCTGTAGTTATTTACCACAAACTTCAACCTAAAATAGAAGATATACTGGCTGGCTACAATGAGAACACTGAATATGGAAAATTGACTATCAGCTACCCGCTGGACCAAACGCTCTTTCCGCCGGATATAGTCCCGCCCACCTTTCGCTGGAAAGATAATTCTCCCACGTCCAACACCTGGCTTATCTCAATAAAATTCCAGGACAACGAAGAACATCTTAATTTCCTAATTCGAACTCAATACTGGACGCCAACGTCCAAACAATGGGAGACGATAAAAAAACGCTCTCTTGAAAAACAAGGCACAGTTACCATTTTGGGTCTCAACCGCTCTGAACCACATACAATCCTCTCAGGAGGACGAATATCTATCAAAACTTCAAAAGACCCTGTGGGCACACCTCTGTTTTATCGTGAAGTAAACCTCCCCTTTGTCGATGCCGTCAAGGACCCATCAAAAATCCGCTGGCGTTTCGGGTCAATCTCCTCGCCGAAGCAGCCGCCGGTGATTCTGGAAAGGCTGCCCGTCTGTGGTAACTGCCATTCCTTCTGCAAAAATGCCAAAACGCTCGCAATGGATGTCGATTACGCCAACAGCAAGGCCTCCTATGTCATTACCAGCATCGCGGAGAAAATGGTCCTGGCAACCAGTGACATCATAACCTGGAACGACTACCGCAAAGAAGATGGCATCCAGACATTCGGGCTGCTCTCTCAAATTTCGCCGGATGGCCGCTTTATCGCCAGCACCGTCAAAGACAGGTCTGTCTTCGTCCCCAGACCGGCTCTGGCCTTCTCGCAGCTCTTCTTCCCGATTAAAGGCATCCTGTGCATATACGACAGGCAGACCAAAATCTTCCAGTCGCTCCCAGGAGCTGATGACCCCAACTACGTTCAGAGCAATCCCAACTGGAGCCCCGATGGCAAATATATCGTCTTCGCCAGGACCAAGACATACGAGCTTAAGAGCGCTCGCGGCTCCGACACAGTTCTGCTGACCGCCGAAGAATGTAAAGAATTCATCGAAGAGGGAAAATCGTTTACATTCGACCTCTACAGAATCCCATTTAACGATGGAAAAGGCGGCACGCCCGAGCCGCTTGAAGGCGCCTCCAACAACGGTATGAGCAATTACTTTGGTAGATATTCGCCCGATGGCAAATGGATTGTGTTCTGCAAAGCGAAAAGTTATATGCTGCTCCAGCCGGATAGCGAGCTTTTTATCATACCCGCACAAGGAGGCCAGCCAAGAAGACTCGCCTGTAACACAAACCGTATGAACTCCTGGCACAGCTGGTCGCCAAACAGCAAATGGCTGGTATTCTCCTCAAAGACAAACTCCGACTACACTCAGCTCTTTCTGACACATATCGACGAGGAAGGAAACAGCTCTCCTGCGGTGCTGCTGGCGCATTTTACTACTCCAGATAAAGCCGCAAATATACCGGAGTTTGTTAACGCCAGCCCCACAGCTATCAAAAGGATCCGCGAGCAGTTCCTCGACGACTATTCTTTTGTCCGCGCCGGAAATGAATTCTTCAAAGCAGGTGATGCTGATAACGCTATTCCCACCTACAAAAAAGCGCTAGAGCTGAACCCAAACAACCTCGAAGCACACCTCAAGCTCGGCTTTCTCCTCTACAATGTCAAAGAGATGTATGACGAGGGGATGGCACATTATCAAAAGGCAATAGAGCTTGACCCCAATGACCCTCGCGTTCATCACGACCTGGGAATGGCGCTGCTGCACCAGAGAAAATTCGAACAGGCCATTACACACCTCTCAGAGGCCTTGCGGCAAATGCCACACGGCATCAGCTTGCAGTATAGCGCTGCAAATATGCACTATGCTCTGGGAACGGCTTATTTCTCCAAAGGAAATTTCAACAAGGCCTCGGCTCATTTATTTGAGGCCATACGTCTTGACCCCAACAATGCCAGGTTTCATTATGAGCTGGCTATGGCGCTCGCCGCCCAGGGGAAAATCAACGAAACCCTCGCATACTACTCAAAAGCTGTATCTCTCAGGCCGGATGTGGATAACTCTCCTCTACTGCACGATATCCTCGCTTCAAACTATGCAAAGGCAGGTCGATTCCGCGAAGCCATTGCCTCTGCCCAGAAGGCACTGAACCTCGCACTCGCCGCCGGCGACAACCATCTCGTTCAGGAAATTGAGCTGCGCATCGCACTCTATAGGCAAAATAAGTCCCCGGACAATCTTGTAATAAAACCCAATTAAAAAATAACAATTAACATTCGACAGTCTATTTCAAGAAAAACTCAAATTTACAGTTAAGCTCGACCCTGCCTTCTACGATATTACAAGATATGGTTTATGCAACTTGTGTCGGATAAAGCGCTTATGACGAACCACTTGAAAAAAATATAATTTCCTCAAAAACACGAGAAGCTATGCGCAAATCAATTGCATATCTGATACTGAGCATCGTCGTTGTGGCCGTTATTGCCGGATCGGCTATATTGTTTATTTCCTACAAACTCAGACGCCGGATCGAGGATATACTGGCGGTTTATAGCGATAAAGCCCAATACAGCGGATTGACGATTAGCTACCCGCTTGATGGGACGCTCTTCCCGCCGGAAATTGCCCTACCTACCTTTCGCTGGAAAGACAGTTCTACTACATCCAATATCTGGCTTGTCTCAATAAAATTTCAGGACGACCAAGAACAGCTAAACTCCCTCACCCGAAATCAATTCTGGGCACCTTCATCAAAACAATGGGAGGAAATAAAAAAACGCTCTCTGGAAAAACAATCCACAGTTACTATCCTGGGTCTTAATCGCTTAGACACGCGAAAAATCCTTTCCGCAGGACAAATCACAATCAAGACATCGAAAGACCTTGTGGGTGCACCTCTATTTTATCGTGAAGTAAACCTCCCCTTTGTCAATGCCGTCAAAGACCCTTCTTACATTCGATGGCGTTTCGGTGCAATCTCTTCGCAAAAGCAGCCGCCAATAGTTCTGGAAGGACTGCCTGTCTGCGGCAACTGTCATTCGTTTTCCGCCGATGGCCAAATCCTCGCAATGGACGTGGATTATGCCAGCAGTAAGGGCTCATACATCATCACACCTGTCGCAGAGCAAATGACCCTGCCTACCAGCAATATCATAACCTGGGATGATTACAGAAAAGAAGATGGTCAGTTGACCTTCGGACTGCTTTCCCAAATCTCTCCAAACGGCAGGTTCATCGTAAGCACCGTAAAGGACGAGTCCGTCTTTGTCCCGATGCCGGCTCTGGCCTTTTCGCAGCTATTCTTCCCGATTAAAGGCATCCTGTGCATATACGATAGGCAGACCAAGACCTTCCACTCGCTCCCAGGAGCGGATGACCCCAACTACGTGCAGAGCAATCCCAACTGGAGCCCAGACGGTAAATACATCGTCTTTGCAAGAAGTAAAGCATACAAACTCAAGAACATTAGCGGCCCTCGTAAAATCCTCTTGGACCCCGAGGAATGTAAAGAATTCGTTAAAGACGGAAAGCCCTTCCTTTTCGACCTATACAGGATCCCTTTTAATGACGGAAAAGGTGGCACGCCCGAGCCGCTCGAAGGCGCTTCCAACAACGGTATGAGCAACTATTTCGGCAGATATTCGCCCGATGGCAAATGGATTGTGTTCTGCAAAGCAAAAAGTTATATGCTACTCCAGCATGATAGTGAGCTTTATATCATACCTGCTGAAGGAGGCAATGCCCGAAAGCTGCGATGCAATACAAACCGTATGAACTCCTGGCACAGTTGGTCGCCAAACGGCAAGTGGCTGGTATTCTCCTCGAAAGCCAACTCGGCCTACACCCAGCTTTTCCTCACCCACATCGACGAACAAGGTAACAGCACACCTCCTGTCCTGCTCTCTCATTTTACCGCCCCGGACCGGGCCGCCAACATACCGGAGTTTGTTAATACTAAATCCACAGCAATTAAAAGAATCCGCGAACAATTCGTCGATGATATCTCTTATCTGAGAGCTGCAAGGGAGTTTATCAAAGCTAACGATTTTGACGGCGCAGAGCGGCAGTGCAGAAACGCACTAAAGCAGAACCCCAAAAACTCTGAAGTGCTTACCATTCTCGGTATTTTGTTGCTTAAGCAGGAAAAACCCGATGAAGCTGTCAAGTATTGGTTGGAGTCGATACGCTTTGACTCCAACAACACCGATGCACGCTATAATCTTGGCTTAGCAATGTCTCACCAGGGAAAGTTCGATGAGGCAATCAAGCACTGGTCGATAGTTTTGCGAATTAATCCGGACCACACCGAAGCACACAGTAACCTGGGCGCACTCCTGCTCGGGAAGGGGATGCTCAAGGATGCTACCGCACATCTGTCCGAGGCGGTGCGCCTTGACCCCAATAATACCAACGCACAATACAATCTCGGCCAAGTGATGTTTCAGCAAAGAAAGTTCAATGAGGCAATCAGGCACTGGTCGGAAGTTGTGCGGCTTAAACCAGGCGACGTCAACGCTCGTTACAACCTCGGCATGGCATTGATTCAGCAAAAAAAACTCGATGAAGCCATTAAGCATTTGTTAGAGGTGATACGCCTTAATCCTAACAACATAGACGCACACTATAACCTCGGTGTGGCGTTGGCTAATCAAGGAAAGCTCAATGAAGCCGTCAAGTGCTGGTTAGAGGTCGTTCGCCTCAACCCTAACAACATTGATGCACTTGTCAATTTATCCATAAGCTACGCCAAAGCAAACCAATTCTCTGAAGCTATTTCGTTCGCAGAGAAAGCCCTCATTCTCGCCCGTGCCGCCGGCAACAACCGACTCGCAAAAGAAATCCAGCAACGAATTGAACTCTACAAGCAAAATAAATCAGTAACCGATTCTGTAACAAAACCTCAGCAGAAATGATAACAATTTATACTACAACAGAGACCTTTTTTATAAAAACCCTGATTAGCAATTAAGCTTGGCCTTTCTGTCAACGATATTATAAGATATGGTTTATGTAACCTGTATCATATAAAATGTTTAGGATTAACCATCGGGGAAAACAAAAATTACCTCTAAAAACTGGCGAAGATAATGTCTGAAAAGGCAAGGTAATAACAACAATGGCTGTAAAGATAGTTATACGAACCATCGAATCAGAAGCGGCTGCGGAAATCTATATCTCAGCCACACCCCAAAAAGCTGCGCCCCTGCAAACCCAGGCAGCCAAACTATTCTCAGCCGTCCGAGA
>CAZKOQ010000063.1:0-12956 GCA_964554425.1 uncultured Pirellulales bacterium
CCGCATTTGACATTCTTGACAGAACAAAACCCAATAAGGATTTGCTTGCAGCTTTTCAGAGGCAAATGGAGGAACTTTCTACGGCTGAAAGTTACGTACCTGACTTCCGGGCCGAAAAGTATTCGCTGTTAGATATTATTCAAAGAATATTTACTGATGATGGAAAGGGCGATGGCCAGCTCGATTTGCCAGCGGCCAAAAGAATCATAAGTATAGCTATGTCGTTGGATGTCAATATGAGATATTTAAGCGACGAAGAATCACGTCTGCAGGCATTGCGTCGCCGCCAGACGACTGAAACGGCAGAAAAATCTTACCGGTACATAGATATATTAGTCCGAAAGACGCCGTGGCAATTAAAAAGCGAAAACGTTGACTGGATGAAGATGGCCAGAGAAAATCGTCTGGTTATGATTTTCTTCCCCGTTGCAGAGAGGATTGTGGAGATTTTCGCTCGGTGCAGGGCTGATACCGACGGTCTGGTTACAATGCTGGCAGTGCTGCGTTACAAAGCTGATAAAGGCCACTTCCCAGAAAAACTTGATGAGCTTGTTTCGGCCGGCTATCTCAAGGCCCTGCGGAGCGATCCTTTCAGTGGCAAGCCGTTTGCCTATAAACGAGTCGGCGAAGATTTCGTGCTTTATAGTTTTGGCACAAATCTCAAAGACGATGGAGGCAAGCTTGGGCTTGATACGAAAGGCCAACCCAAAAGGTGGGCAGATGATGGTGACAATGTCTTCTGGCCTGTTTTGAGATAGCAAGAGACTACGGCCAGAGCCACCGGCACGGAATCTACTGGGTCGAGGCGGTTAAAACAAACGTCGCCTGAGATTCTGTCGTCTTGAACAATGTTCAATTACTTGAGTTTGGTGGGCGTAAACCACTCAATTGCCGCTCTGCCGTATATGGGTTGGACTATCCGCCGACCCTTACGAAATGGCTTGGCGGCTTTGAACTTCATCTGTCGAAGCAGCAAACGAATTTGCTTTAGTTCGTCGGTTGACCTTGCCACCAGCCGCACCTCATAGCCCTTTTTGTATTTCTGGCGGCCTGAACGCTTAATGCGTTTGACATTTGGCACACGAACGTACCCATTTCGCCGGAACAACTGCCTCAATTGAATGGCTGCCGATTCTTTTTCATCTAATTGGTTTGGGCAACTCATAATTCTTGTCCAATATGTGCCTCAATTTCGATAATCAAAGTATATACCGGCGACGTCTTTCTTGTCAACAGAATACAAACCGGAGTCATTCTTGTCTTGACGTTACCTGCTTTCGACGTTATTTTGTTTGGCGGACTTTCTTGAAGTTACTGCAATAAAGAAGCCGGCGTTGACGTCCTTAATTTTGTGGACTTTTCGAACTTAAAATCAATGTGTATTTGGGGAATGAGTTAAATTGTAACTTTTTAACCTGCTATGGAGGATATTGCTATGAAACGATACGTGATTTCAATGGCTATTGTCCCGGCAATTTTGATAATGACCTGTGTTGTTTTTGGACGGGATGAAGGCCAAAGAATTACAGCCGGCGAAGGCGTCAGAAGGGGGCGTCCGGCAGATGTAAACCGGCCTTCAGGTCCAAGGGCATTTGAGGGTCTCTCACCCGAAGAAAGAGCCAAAATGAGGGAAAAATTTGGCCAGATGTCCGAGGAGGAAAGGGAAAAGTTCAGAACCCAGATGCGAGGGAGATTTGAATCCGGACGTCCACTCCTTGGGCGCGATGAGCAGCTCAAAGTGGTCGCAGCAATTGAGGAGCAAGTTGCAAAATTAAAATCGTTTATACAGTCGCAAATGGGGCCGGAAGATTGGGCGAAATTGCGTGAGCTTGCCGCTGAAGAAAGAGCCAAGTTGAGAGAGAAATTAACGCAGACCTTTGAAGAACGGCGGAAAATTCTTGATGCAATCGAACAGCAGATAGCCCAGCTCAGAGGCGAAAGGCAGCGAACAGAAGATGCTCAAAGGATTGTCGCTGACCTGCAGGCAATTCGTGAGTTGGCCGTTAAGGAAAAAGCGCAGGAGACAGCCAAGCGTATTGACCAGCTTATCGAGCAGCGGCAAAAAGAAATTGAACAAAAACTCTTGGGACCACCGGAAGGGCCTCAAAGAATTTCAAGACCGGAAGGACCGCGGGATCCAAACGAAGTGCAGCGACAAGAAAGGACACGGAAACCGGAAATGGCCAAAGAACCGCAGGTGGCTAAAAAAGCCCCGGACTTTACGCTGAAAAGCTTTGACGGCAAGACCGTGAAACTTTCGGACTACAATGGCAAGATTGTGGTGCTGGAGTGGTTTAATTTCGAGTGTCCTTTTCTTATGTATCATTACACACAGCGTAAGACAATGATTGAGCTTGCCAATAAATACAAGGACAAAAACGTTGTCTGGCTTGCAGTCAACAGCACAAGTCATATATCTGTCGAATCGAACAAGAAGTTTGCTGCGGAGCAGAAGCTGCCGTATTTGATACTGGATGACAGAGCCGGGGCAGTTGGCCACTCTTATGATGCACAGACCACCCCGCATATATTTGTAGTAAACACAGCGGGTAACATCGTATATAATGGCGCAATTGATAATGCTCCGATGGGCAAAACCGCTGAAGGAGAAGCATACGTAAATTATGTGGATAAAGCACTTGCCGAACTCAGCGAAGGCAAAGCAGTGACCACTACGAGCACCAAGCCATACGGCTGCACTGTAAAGTATCCACGATAAGGCAGGTTTGATAAGGTTTCAAGGGACAATCTTCTTGAAGGAATAGAAGAGAGCAAAGGATTTGTTTTTGCGAAACGACAGATACAAATAACAATGTAATTTAACGCCAATTCCCACAGTGGGAATCGGCTGAATCTCATTACTTTATTCTATTCTGGAGGATAATGTTATGAAGAAGTACCTAATTTCCGGTGTTGCTGTTTTGGTGATTCTGCTTGTAGGATGGGCTGCATTTGGGCAAACCGAGGGCGGACAGAGGCAGCGCGGCGGAGGCCAGTTTGGGGCACAGTATCGTGAGATGCAGCTAAAAGCAATCAACGCACTCCAGGAGCAAGCGGCAAAACTCAAAGCTGCTTTGGAACAAGCTGCCAAGGAAAGCCAAGGCAGGGACTTTCAGAATCTCTCTGAAGAGGAAAGAACAAAATTGAGAGAGACCTTCACCAAAAGGCGTGAAGAACAGCAGAAAACAATTGCAGCAATCGAAGAGCAGGTTGCACGGCTAAAAGGCCCAAGACGATTGCGAACCGAATCGGAGGAGTCTATCGCCGAGCTTAAAGCAATTCGTGACAAGGCGGCAGAGGAGAAAGCCCAGGGAGCAGTCGAGCTTCTCGACAAGTTAATCGCTAAGAAACAGAAGCAGTTGGAAGACACTCTCCAAAAACTCGGTTTGGGAACCGGACCTCAAACTACGCGGTAGGTTCTTGGACTCTCTGGTTTTTTGGCAAAATTTGTGGACTGAACGTTGGCTTTTCTTTGCCAATAATTTTGGTTGTTTTGTAGAAAAACCATTGGCAAAGAAAGGCCTTTTTTATTAAAATACCACGTTGTTTGAAAAGCCGGCTTATAAGAGTCAAATACACAGATAAGAAAGGAGTCAAAAATGAAAAGATTATGGATGATTATGATTGTGCTGGGGGTTTGTTGTGTTTGCGGATTTGGGTGGCTGATTCATCCAAAGCCCGTCGAGGCCGCGACTGGGGGGAAATTGACATACATTGACCTGATTGGCCGACTTACCGACCTGGAGTTTCTATCGACTTTGCCTGCCCCGGGTGAAAAGTGTGCCCAGTGGTCAAGCTACGACCGCGCAAGTTTATATGACCAGGCATCCGGCAAATATATTGAGTGGGCGGCCAACGGTGACAACGATGGCATTATCCGCAAAGAAAATGGCACGCAGGTTTTAGCCGAGATAGACGGGCCCGGCGTTATCTGGCGGATATGGTCGGCGCTGGCCAAAGAGGGTCACGTAAAAATTTATCTTGATGGTGCTGAAAAACCTGCTGTTGACCTCCCCTTTATAGGTTATTTTAACTGCAAGAATGAGCCGTTCACGCGGCCTGCTCTGGTGCACGAGACGGCCCGAGGGCAAAATTGTTATGTGCCAATTCCATTTCAAAAATCCTGTAAGATTACGGCACAAGGGGATTGGGGCGCATATTATCATTTCACATACACGACTTACCCGAAGGGAACGATTTTACCAACATTTAAGTGCCAACTTTCTCCTGCCGAGGCCCGAGCCCTCGATAAAGCTAACCAGATTCTCTCCAACTGTGGCCTTGACCCTGCCGGCAAACGTCCCGGAGAAATAACTCTCCAGAAGGTCGTGAAGGTTGCTCCGGGCACAACGGCAGCAGTTGCCAAGCTGGATGACAAGCGGGCTATCACCGCTATCAAGGTCAATATGGATTTACCCGCATCTCCTGAAGATAGGGCCATTTTGCGGGAGCTTGTTTTGAGTATTTGCTGGGATGGCCAGTCGCAGCCGAGCGTATGGGTTCCGTTGGGAGACTTTTTTGGCACTGCTCCCGGCGTCAATAAGTATAAGTCACTTCCGTTGGGGATGACAGACGATGGCTTTTATTGCTACTGGTATATGCCGTTTGAAAAAGGTGCGGTGGTGGAGCTGACAAATGACGGCAGTACAGAACGCACCGTCAACTTCGCTATTACGCACGTGCCGCTTACAGGGAGTATTAAAAATCTCGGAAGATTCCACGCAAAATGGCATCGCGATGCGTTACTTCCCGAAGAACCTGAGCGAAGGGCGATTGACTGGACGATGCTCAAAACACAGGGCACAGGGCGTTTCTGCGGCGTTATGCTTCACGTGTGGAATCCCAGGGGCGGCTGGTGGGGCGAAGGCGATGAAAAGTTTTTCGTCGATGGCGAAAAATTCCCCTCGACGATTGGGACAGGTTCCGAAGACTACTTTGGTTATGCCTGGTGCACGCCTGAGCTGTTCAGTAACTGCTACCATAATCAAACGATAAGTATGGGCAATAAGGGGCATGTTTCAGTGAACCGCTGGCACCTTACCGACAATGTCCCGTTCCAGAAGTCGTTTGAAGCCGCAATCGAAAAGTATTATCCCAACAAAAAGCCGACACTTTACGCCTCTACTGTATTTTGGTATCAAGCCGCTGGCCAGGCCGACCCTTATCAGCCGATACCTGTTACTGAGCGTAGCGGTTACTGGACTCCAGTTGAGGTTTCCAAAGTTAAGGGTGCACTGGAAGGAGAAGAGCTCAAGATTCTCTCTAAGACCGCCGGAGAAGCTAAACGTCAGGATATGGACGGGTATGACTCTGATTGGAGCGGGGATGCTCATCTGTGGTGGACCGATGCAAAGCCGGGTGACACACTCGACCTGGCCGTGCCTGTGAGAAAAACCGCAGCATACCGGCTGAAAATACAGCTTACAAAGGCGGTTGATTATGGCATCGTTCAATTGTATCTGGATGATAAGAAACTCGGCGACAAAATCGACCTTTACAACGATGGTGTGTTGGCTACCGGTGTTCTGGATATGGGTGTCCACGAGTTGACCGAAGGCGAGCACAAATTGAGGGTTGAGATTGTCGGTGCGAATGAAAAAGCCGTGAAGGCATATATGTTCGGGATTGATTATTTGCTGCTGGAAGAGGTCAAATCCAGTTTCTATTTGCCTGAAAACCCATCTTATACAATCCTTGATTCGGCCCGTGACTCAGTCAGGTTCACTGTGGAACGGACATTGGTCCCTTATAACGGACGTCTTTGCTGTAAGTCGAGCTTTGTTGATAAGGATGGTAATGTGATGGGCTGGCACGATTTTGGCAACCTTGAAGGCCCCGGCTGGGCCGCCAACGGCGTTGGCGGCGCCCGCGAACTTTATTTGTTTGCCAATCATATTAGAGACCCCTGTCTGGCGGAAAAGGCAATTCTGCTTCTCGACCACGTGCTGGAGGATGGGTTTATTGATTACCAGACGGGATTTATTACCGGATACCGTGACACTGCTACCGGCAAATTTTGCCTTAATTACAAACACAATAGCGACTGGTTTTGCGTCGGCTCAATGGCAAAGGTCGCCTTTCAATTGGTTATTTTTGGCGACCTTCTTGACCGGAACAGAAAAGATAAAATGTATGGGGTCGCCACCAGAACCGCCGGCTGGATAGATGCAAATATAAAGCCCGCGTCGAATGGATGGTATCCAAGGCGGTGCACGCCTACCGGTGAGCATTACACCAAAAGTCCGGATGGAGGAGAAGACCGACTATTTGCCAAAAGTGGTGACGGACTATTTGTGATACAGCTTTACACGGCTCTTACAAAACGGGGCTTGGCCGATTACACCGATAAAATCAAGGAGAAGGTCAAGATTTTCATAGATTCTGGAGGGATTTTCGGCAGTATCAATCACGACACTTATGATGAGCACGAAAACGTTTCATACTCTGTGGCATTCCGTGTCCTGCGAGAAGTAGCAACGTTACTTGACGACAAAAATATTCTTGATTTTGCATATAATAAATGCCTCGCAGGTCTTGACCAATTCAAAATGACGGAAGATAGAAATGGTGTCCAGACCAAAGGTCTTCTTTTTATGGAGAAAAGCTGGGACACTGCTTATTTATGGGAGAATGCTGAGGCGGCACTGGCATATATTGAAGCTTATGTCGATACCGATTTTGAAAATGAATCATATTTTCAGGATGCGTTGACTATTCTGCGAGCCATCGCCAAACACCATCACGGCCAGTATGGGTTTTTGACCGAGGGGGTGGATTGGAACAATCACGTCGGCAAGCAGCATCATTTCAATGGCGCCGAATTCGGTGACATCCAATATACTGAGCCGCTGCTGAATAACCTGCATATTGTTGAGCCGACACTGTTTGCAATCAAAGTTAAAAATGCATCTACCGCGAAGCCGTAAAAGTTGTTTGCAATTATCGAGTATATGAAAGGACGAAAGCAAATGAGAAAATTCCTTATATCTTTGGCTGTATATACGGTTTGTGCCTATTCATTTGCATTTTATGGTTCGGTTAGTAGAGGTGAAGAACAGACCTCTCACCTCGTCCCCGCAGATAAAAAACTGTCGCAGGAAATGGTGAAAGGACTTTTTGAACGGGGCCAGCGTTTAGTTTACAGCGGCAAGGAACTTGAAACAATCGGAATGCCCGTTTGCGGCATAGGCACCGGGCAGCTCTACCTGAGAGGCGACGGGACGCTCGGCCTCTGGCAAATCTTCAACGAGCATATCTTCTCAGGTTATGGCGCAGACAATTACCGCACCTATAAGCCGGACTCGCCTGTCGATTCTGGTTTCGCAGTAATTGTGGAAAGGGCCGGCAAAACCGTTGCAAAGCGGTTGGATGAGAGTTTCGGAGATGTGGAGTTTGCCGGCGAGTATCCTGTTGGTATTGTTCGTTATCGCGAAAAGGATTTTCCAGTAAAAGTTGAGCTGGAGGCCTTTTCGCCATTCATTCCGCTCAACGCAAAAGACTCAGCCCTTCCTGCGGTGCTATTCCACATCACCGCTGAAAACACCTCTGATAAGCCAATTAAGGTCGGTGTCCTCGGCTGGCTGGAAAATGCTGTGCTGTTCAATTCAGCCAAGCAGGCAAACGCTCGGCGGCAAAGTAGCATTGTCGGCGAGAAAGGCCGTGTTCTGCTTGTCCACACGGCGAAAGAGATACCTGCAAGCGATGCTCCGGCGCCTCGACAAAAGGTGGTCCTGGCTGATTTTGAAGGCGAGGACTACCGTGACTGGAAGGCATCAGGGGAGGCATTTGGAAAAGGTCCTGCGAAAGGGACACTGCCAAACCAGCAAAACGTAAGCGGCTTTCTCGGAAAAGGCCTTGTCAACACCTATCTCGGCGGCGATGAGCCGCATGGGACTCTATTGTCGCCATCCTTTAATATCTCACGTAAGTTTATTAACTTCTTGGTTGGAGGCGGCGGTCACGCCGGCCAAACGTGCATTAACCTTCTTGTTGATGGCAAAATTGTCCGCACTGCGACCGGCAAAAATAACGAGAAACTCGAATGGTCATTCTGGAATGTCAAAGAATTCGATGGTAAGCAAGCGCAAATCGAAATCGTTGACAAATTTTCCGGCGGATGGGGACATATCAACATCGACCAGATTGAGCTTTCGGATGAGCCAACCACCGCATTAGGACCTATAGATAAGCTCCCTGACTATGGCTCGATGGTTCTGGCTCAACTTGGAGACTCGACTCCCGTATCAAAGACCCGCCAGCTTCTTGCCTCTATCGGAGATTGGGCTGGGAAACTTCGTTGCGACGAAAATGTTACCTATTCTGTCGCCGAAAAGCGAAGTGCAGTGTTGGCGAGTCCTATGATGGCATTGCAGCCGGGTGTTAAAAGCGAATTTATTTTTGTTTTAACTTGGTTCTTTCCCAATCATCAGCACGGGCACGAATACGCCAACCGTTTTAATAGTGCAGCCGATGTTGCAAATTACCTGCTCGATAATCACGACCGTCTTGCAGGTGACACCAAAAAATGGCACAAAACATTCTACGAGGATAGCACGCTGCCGCGGTGGCTGCTTTTCCGCTTGCACTCCACCGTCGCCAATCTGGCGACAGGAACCTGTCAGTGGTGGCAGAACGGTCGTTTCTGGGCATGGGAGGGTGTCGGCTGCTGCGAGGGAACGTGCACCCACGTATGGAACTATGCTCACGCTCCAGCCCGCTTATTTCCGCAGCTCGAGCGTAGCGCCAGGGAAATGCAGGACTTTGGCGCTGGATTCGATACGCAAAGTGGTCTTGTCGGTTTTCGCAGCAACCGCACTTACGCCGCTGATGGTCAGTGCGGGACGATACTGAAGGCATACCGCGAACATCAAATGTCAGTTGACGGTGAATTCCTGAAACGCAACTGGCCTCGCATCAAGAAGGCCCTGGAATTTTCTATCAGCCAGGATGGCAACGACGATGGGCTCATTGAGAACAGTCAGCACAACACATACGATATAAACTTTGAAGGTCCCAACACCTTTGTTGGCTCGCTGTATCTGGCTGCGATTCGCGCCGGCGAAGAAATGGCAAAAGAAATGGGCGACAATGATTTTGCCGACCGTTGCCGAAGAATCTTTGAAAGCGGTAAGCGACTTACCATCGAGCGGCTCTGGGACGGCGAATACTTTATTGAGCTTGTTGACTTGCAGAAGCACCCGAAGGACCAGTACGGAAAAGGGTGCCTGTCCGACCAGCTTTTTGGCCAGGGCTGGGCGCATCATCTTGCTCTGGGTTATATCTATCCGCCAGAGAACGTCAAGAAGGGTCTTGAATCCGTATGGAAATATAACTGGGCGCCCGATGTCGGCCTACATAATGCTAAGTTCAAGCCGGAGCGATGGTTTGCTCAACCAGGCGAGCCGGGTCTATTCACCTGCACCTGGCCTAAGAGCTTATACCTGCCGGAAGGCGTCCGCTACAGAGACGAGGTCTGGACGGGCATCGAGTATCAGGTGGCCGGCAATATGGTTTGGGAAGGTATGGTTACTGAAGCCCTTGTTATCTGTAATGGTGTCCAACAGAGGTATCAGCCCGCAAAGCATAATCCATTCAACGAGATTGAGTGCGGCGACCATTATGCCAGGGCACTGGCGAGCTGGGGTGTTTATACGGCTCTTGCGGGCCTTGAATATCACGGCCCCAAAGGTCATCTTGGTTTTGCACCAAAACTGACACCTGAGGATTTCCAGGCCGCTTTCACTGCTGCCGAAGGTTGGGGGACATTTTCCCAAAAAAGGCAGGGCAAAACGCAGCGAGAGCGAATCGAGCTGCGCTGGGGTGAGCTTGCTCTAAAATCTCTTTCCTTTGCTGTTCCTGAAGATTTTCGGTCGGTGGAGGTTTCAGTTACAGTAGCAGGAAAGACCATCGAAAGCGATTGCTCACTCATTGGCAGTCGTGTCGAGATTATCTTGAAGAAAAAGATAGTTCTCTCTGAAAATCAGGCGCTTGAGGTAACCGTAATTCGTAAAGGAGGATAGAGGTAATCATAATGAAAGCGGCAGTTATTTATGAGCATGGAGAATTGGACTGCGTAAGGATTGAGGAAGTTGCAGAACCTAAAGCAGATAGGGATGAGGTTATTTTGCAGGTCAAATCCGCTGGATTGAATCATTTGGATATATGGACTCGAAAGGGCAGACCCGGCCTTAATCTGACAATGCCTCATATTCTTGGCTGCGATGCCGCCGGTGTTGTGGTTGCTGTTAGTGCTGATGTTACAAATATAAAAATTGGTGACGAGGTCGTTTTGAACCCCGCCCTTAGCTGCGGCTTGTGCGAGTATTGCAATCGAGGCGAGCACAGCCAGTGCAATTCTTTCGGTATTGTGGGTATGAGTCGGCCAGGCACATTCGCCCAATATGTAGCGGTGCCGGCACAAAATATCCATTCCAAGCCAGCGTATATGAATTTCGACCAGGCGGGGTCTTTTGCATTGACTTATATGACTGCGTGGCGAATGCTAATCACAAAAGCACAATTGCAAGCCGGCCAGACAATCCTGATACACGGTATAGGCGGTGGCGTTGCTCTCTGTGCCCTAAAGTTGGCCAAGCTGGTGGGCGCTTGTGTAATTGTTACCTCATCATCCGATGAAAAACTTGCTCGTGCCAGACAAATTGGCGCGGACTTTGTAATTAACTATAAAATGGCTGATGTAGCCGAATGTGTAAAAGATTTTACATCTGGCAGGGGCGTCGATGTTGTTATTGACACTGTTGGAGCCGCTGCCTGGCCGATAGATTTTTCTGCCGTGCGCCGCGGCGGCAAAATTATCTTGTGCGGCATTACAACCGGAGCAAAAGCCGAAACAGACCTACGGGCGCTTTACTGGAATCAGTTGACAATTATGGGTTCGACTATGGGCTCGAACGAGGATTTCCGCCAGATGCTTGCAGCCGTTACAGTGGCTAAATTGAAACCGGTTATAGATTCGGTAGAACCTCTTGAGAATGTCCGGAAAGCTATGGGGAGAATGGAAGCAGGGGGGCAGTTTGGGAAAATTGTGCTGAAGATTTCGTAAGAAAGTTTGTGATTAAGTTTTTAGTTTATTTTTTGCAGAACCTGTAAGTAACTTAAACGTAGAGTGTGTTGTTAAGAAAAATTATTTTGGCAGGAGAAAAAAAAATGGCTATAGCACTGAAAAAACTAATTGACCTGTTGAATAAGGATTTGGAGCTGGAGTATTCTGCAGCTATTCAGTATATAAACCACGCGGCGGTGATGACAGGCGCTGAATATGGTGACATCATCAAAGAGCTTAAAATTCACACAAACGAAGAGATTCAGCATGCTATGGTTCTTGCAGACCAGATTGATTACCTCGGCGGCTCTCCGAGCGTCAATGTCGGGAAGATATTGACCTCCGAAGACAATAAAGAGATGCTCCAGCAGGATTTATCCGGCGAAGAGGATGCGATTCGCAGATATAAGGTAAGGGTGGAGCAGGCCGAACAATTAAAAGAGTTCGCTCTGGCGCAGCAGTTAAGAACCATCCTCGCTATGGAACAAGAGCATGCAATGGACCTCAAACAGGCGCTTGGCAAATGATTTTTACTTGCGTAGTTAGGCCAGCAAGAAATTGATATAAGGAAGACTGGTTTGGGATAAAAGGGACCAGAATATGAGGCAGTTGAAACCAAATATCTATTTTGTCGGGGCAATTGATTGGGACAGACGCTTGTTCGATGAGCTTATCCCATTGCCGGATGGGACCAGCTACAACGCTTATCTTATTAGGGGCAGCGACAAAACAGCTTTGTTGGATACTGTTGACCCGACTAAGACGGAAGTGCTTATAAGTAACCTCGTCAAAGCCGGTGTCGATAGGATAGATTATATTGTTGCTCATCACGCCGAGCAGGACCACTCCGGCGCCATACCGGATATGTTGCTATTGTATCCGACTGCAAAAGTTGTGGTAACCCCGAAATGCAAAGGGATGCTTATCGACCTGCTTAATATCGACGAGGACAAATTTATCACGGTCGATGACGGCCAGACTCTCTCTCTGGGTAGCAAGACGTTGAAGTTTGTCCATATCCCGTGGGTGCATTGGCCTGAGACAATGGGAACGTATTTGCAGGAGGATAAGATTTTTTTCCCCTGCGATTTCTTCGGCTCACATCTTGCTACAAGCAGTCTATTTGTGGATGACCAGCCGCTTGTTTATGAATCGGCCAAGAGATACTATGCAGAGATAATGATGCCTTTCAGAACGGCGATACAAAAGAATCTCGAGAAAATAAAAGAGCTTGATATAGAAATGATTGCGCCAAGTCACGGCCCTGTTTACGACAGGCCCCAGTTTATTATCGATGCCTATAAAGACTGGGTCGGCGACCAGGTCAAAAACGAAGTCGTGCTTCCGTATATTTCGATGCACGATAGCACTCGGAAAATGGTTGAACATTTTGTAGATGCCTTGATTGAAAGGAATATCACTGTTAAGCAGTTTAACCTCTCGGTTGCAGATGTCGGTGAATTAGCGATGGCTCTTGTGGATGCGGCGACAATCGTGCTCGGCTGTCCGACTGTTCTGACAGGTGCACACCCGAAAGTTGCATACACCGCGATTCTGGCGAACGCACTCAGGCCGAAGACAAAATTCGCCTCAATTATCGGCTCATACGGCTGGGGCGGCAAAATGGCCGACCAGCTAAAAGGATTGATTCCAAACCTTAAAGCCGAACTCCTTACGCCGGTGATAGCAAAGGGCTATCCTAAAGATGATGACTTTGCGGCTCTGGAAAAACTTGCCGACCAGATTCACGCCAAGCATAGGGAGCTTAAGATTGCCGATTAGAGCAGGCCGGTGGTGCTCTTGGCGCATAGCATGAATATCCTTACGATAGGTCGGGCAACTAAGAAACTATCTCAAAACACAGTTTGTCATTCTGAGCGCAGCGAAGAATCTC
>CAZKOQ010000064.1:0-5038 GCA_964554425.1 uncultured Pirellulales bacterium
AAGGCCGCTGCACGGGAAGGTGGAGAGGTGCCCGACCAGTGATGGTATTCAGCCCGCAGACCTCCACTGACCTTTCGCGTCTTGAATCTCCAGACATCGCCCTTGGCGACCGTGTTGTCCTTATTGACCTCATCGATTCGCCAGTAGTAAGTGGCGTCATAGGGGAGGAGTCCTGTTGCGTAGCCGGGGCTGGACTTTGCCCCCTTATATATGCCCGCCGTTGAGGTGGTAGCATTGGCCACAGCGGTTGCATCGGTGCCGAAATATACACGGTGTCCTGCTGTCGTCTTGACAGTGAAGCCTGGCCCCCAGGAGAGGATGAGATTTGGGTCGGCAAACGGCCAACCGTCAGCCGGAACAGGTGTATGGGCTTTGAAGGATGCCGTTGTATAGCTCCAGACATCGCCCTTTTGTATCGTGCCGCCTTCTTCAACCTCATCTATGCGCCAGTAGTAAGTCGTTGCCTCTTTTTGAAGACCGGTAACGAGCGCACAATAGAGCAGATTCGTCTGCTCTATATACTCGTCCGAATCTGGAGTGGCATTGGTTACAGCGGTTTGACTTGTGCCGAAATACACATCGTGGGCTGCTGCGGTATCACCCTTCGACCACTGAATAACCGATTTTGGCATATTTTTCGCACCGTCAGCAGGAATGGGAGCAAAGGCCTTTAGCTGCGGCGGCGGCAAATCCGTAACATTGCCGGTAAAGGTGATGTTGTCAAATGTGGCGGTCCTCAGCTCACCGGACGCGTGCGATGTAACGCACAGGCCGAGATAGCAGCCGACGTAACCACCACTAATTCCGCCTCTCATCGCGACGGTTTGGGCAGCACCTCTCAGCGTCCAGGTAGTGCCGTCGGTAGAACTATAGCCCGTGAACGAGTCGCCGCTGCGGACTACGCGGACCCAAAGTGGCGGCACAGCACTTGTATATTCGGTACTAGCACAACCGGCGCCGTCGGTCAATCGCCACTGGAAGGACGAACCGCCGCCACCGGCAGCAGTGCCTCCAGTGCTCGCGACCGTCTTTATGTTATCTATAAATGGGGAGCCGTAAAGGGTTTTTGGCGGGAGGCCGATGAGCGTCTCGCGCATCATTACGCCCGCCTTGCCCCACTCATTTGAACCCTGGGCCATAGTGGCCACGCGAGCAGTAATAGAGCCGTCGCCTGTCAAGTATTTATAGACAAAATGGAAGTTATCGGTGGCGTTCCAGATGTCGTCGCCGTCACCGGTAACAGTCCATGTGCTGGTGCCGGCGTTGTAGCTGGCGTTACCGGCCAACTGGGTCCCGATGGTCTGGTCGTGCCAGGCGGAGGCATTGCCAACCAGACCTGCCAGCAGGACAAGGGTAGTCAAACAAATAAACTTTTTACACATAACAATCCTCCCGAAAAAAGGTTAAGAGGTCATGTTTTGGCCACACACCAAAACGACTTTTGTCCTCAGCAGGCGTTAAAAACTGATAATACAATTTTGCCTGCCCTTCTCAACAGCGTGACGAAGGGCCTGCTTTAGACAATTCCCACATAAACAATCGACAAAAACTTAGAAAGATGTTCACCCTCACTTCTTGGTGTGCCCGCAAAGCACGTTTTGTATTATAGGACTTGCTTTTGCCTCCTTCCTAAAAAAACGGACTTCATAATATTGGAAATACAAGAAATTATTTCCGGCATAGGATGCAAAATCATTGCAAACCCCTTTGCCTATTCACTCAATTTCCACTATTCTGCCCTAAATTTATTAAAAGACCGCCGCTCCAATCCTGGAGTCTGCGGATTTTATCACATTTATTTATACCAAATTACCCACATTCCAGTCAAGGGAAAACCGAGAATTTCTTGACAATTAACAAAATTTTGCCTGTTTTTTGGGTCATTGCTGCGTCTATATACATATTACTCCCGTGTGGAACTGCGAGCATGTCTTATCTGAGGCAGGTGATAGGGTAAGTTAAGTTCGTTAGAGGCAAGGGCTTATGGTAATCTTGTGATGTATATTGAAATTAGATACGTATTATGGCAGAATAGTGTGGGGCGTGGACGGGATTTAACTTAAAGTCAGGACCGCTTACGAGAATTTTTGCCAGACAAGCATTAAAAAAAGATGCTGCCGGCAGGACATCAAAGGTATTGCTCTGCGCCGAAATCCCAACTTTCGTCATACTACTTTTAACCTATCGCCGAGAAGCATATCGAGGAGACTGTAAATAGCAAACCCTGATGCTGCCGCCAGAAGTGCATAAAACTGCCACTGATTGCTGATAGTTTTCACTGCACCTGGAATCGCGCCCAACAGGGCGGTTCCTTGTTCTGTAAAAGAGCTGCTGATATTGCGAAAGACGCTGGTGACATCTGTCGGGAAAAATATCGCTGCAACAACCGCGGCAATACCTAAGCCGACACTGGCTGCAAGAGCCAGCCGCTTCTGGAGGATGACGGCAGCCAGGATTCTCTGCTGGTCGGCCAGTTCGATAGTTTTCATCATTCTCTCGGTAAAGCCGGCAGGCACCGCCTCGGAGTGTTTTCGCAGAGCTTGTGCCAGCATCCGCTCGAGCTTGTTTTCGTTATATGTAGTCATTTTCTGCTCCAAGAGCCGGGGACAACATTTCTTTTAGCTGCAAGCGTGCTCTAAATAAATACGTCTTGACTGTGTTTTCTTTTGTGCCCATTATTTTTGCAATATCAGCGACACTTTTTTCTTCGCGGTAATGCAGAAGGACTGTTATGGCCCAGAGCCGCGGCAGCCGTTCGACTGCTTCCCAGACGGCTTTTTCTGTCTCTTCAATTTGTATTTGTGCCGCCTGTTCTTGCTGTCTGTTGTCGGCAATCTGTTTGCTCATTTCGTCATCAAGCTGCCATTGCCTGCGATTTTTCCGCAGGTAATTGACTGCCTTACGATATGCTATGCTCCACAGCCAGGTGCTCAGGTCGGATTGGCCTGCGTATTTGCTTAACCCTTTGTAGGCCGCCAGGAATGTATCGCTGGCCGCATCCTCGATTTCATCTTCTCGCAGTCCCATCTGTCGGCAGCACAGGAAAACCGTCTCTTTGTATTTGTCAATGAACCGGCTGAATGCCTGATGGTCGCCGCTGCGAAGCAGCCGCAACCAGTCCGCCATACGTTTGGCGGGCAAGCTCTCCTTTTGTTGGTTTGGTATCTTATCCACCAAAAGGTCATCCTTATCAATCTGTTAGTCGTGGTTGACGCCAGATAGGTTTCAAAATTTCCGCGATTATTCTACATAATCACAGATGCAGTGCGAAAGGGGGAAATGCAATTAAAAATAATTAAGAAGTTTGCGCTTTTTTGAAACCTACCGGCTCGACATAGCGACTAACTGGCAGAAAACAGAAAAAATGAAAGGAAAGTAGTCAGTAAAACAAAGGGGACAGATAATGAAGCTAAATTGCTATTTGAGACCTGCCTGGACACATAACAGCTCAATCAGGACAGACCTGCCTCTGACGGTTATCCCGAAGGCAGAGAGACGGAAGGTAACGGAAATTCTAATACCGGGGCAACTACTTTGCGTGGGCGAAGTCTATATAAAGACCCACAGGGGGCTGATAAGAATAAGATAAGAAAGGATGCTTATAAACTGCCGATGATGCAATCGAAATAGTGATGAAGTTCGCTAAAGTAAAATCATAGACAAAATTGAAAGGAGAAAAAATGGACGACATTGTGACAGGCATGATGGTGCTGCTGATAATGGTGGGAGTCTCAAGCCCCATAGTGGTTATCGGGGTGATTCATTATCTAAAGAAGCGGCTTGAACACAAGCAGATTATGGCGGCTATCGAAAAGGGGATACCGCTGTCGGAGTTGGTGCCTCCTAAACCGCAGTTGGCAGGCCCAGGATGGATAAGGTATGTGTCCCTCGGTATCGCGCTACTTATTATGTCATTGGGTTTCCTAATCGGTGGCAACCAGATAACTATCGTTGCTTTTGTGCTTCTCGGTGTGGGGGCCGCCTGGCTGATTCGGGGTCTGTTGCACCGGAAGTATTACCTCAAAGGCCAGTCGGCGAACAACAACGTGCCACCGAATAGCATCTCGACCTAATAATTGACGGTGTAACGCTGCCGTCTATCCAAATCTGCAGGGGCAATTTTATCCGAATTGCCCCTGGCTTTTATATTCTTTCAAGGATTTTATCCAATTTTTCCAGGCATCTTTATAGATTTCGCCGGACACAAAGAAGCTATCGTTGTGGCTGCCAAGAATCTCGACAAACTTCTTCGGCTCGTTGGCGGCTTCGTAAAGCTCCAGTCCGAACTCGAAGGGAATCATCTCATCGTCCCTGCTGTAAATTAGCATTACCGGGTAGTGGACATTTTTAATGTAATCGGCGGTGTTGTAGCTAAATCGCGCAAACCATCGCACAGGCATATAGGGGTAGAATTTTAGGCCGATATCGACATAAGAGGTAAAAGCGCTTTCAACGACAAGGCCGGCCACCTTATTTCTACCGGCTAATTTTGCTGCGATGCTTCCGCCCAGAGACCAGCCAAAGGCGATGATACTATCCGGCGATATCCTCTTTTTTTCGGTTAGCCATCTGTATGCCGCCTCAACATCGAGGTAAGTGCCCTCTTCGCTGGGTTTCCCTTCGCTATGGCCGTAGCCGCGATAGTCGAAGACAAAACAGCTAAGACCCAGCTTGTGGAAAATGTCTATGCTATCCAGGCAGTGCATAATGTTGCCGCCGTTGCCGTGACAAAACAGAATAATAAACTGTGAATTCTCTGCCGGCCCCGTTAAAAACGAATTACCAACTTGAACTGACCCCGTTAGAGACTTTTCTCTTCGGGTCTCTAACGTGGCTGACGCAGCTTTGGTCCGGCCTTCTAACGGGGCCGGGACATACCAGCCGGTTAATTGCAGGCCGTCTGCACTCTTGAAGACTACATTTTCAAAATCCAGGTCCAACTCTGCGGGGGTATAAAGGACTTCTCGCACAGGGAAGTATAGGAACTTCGACTGCAGGAAGTAAAGTGTCAGCCCCCAGCCCACGTAGGCGATAAGCA
>CAZKOQ010000064.1:5138-12953 GCA_964554425.1 uncultured Pirellulales bacterium
TGATTGAAAGAAGAAAAACAAAAACCATTAGAGTCGGCTCAGTGAAAATCGGCTCATCTGTTCCCATCGTTATTCAGTCGATGACGAAGGTGCCGACGGTTGATATTGCCCGTTGTGTCAGGCAGATAAATCGGCTTGTCCAGGCGGGCTGTAAATTAGTCAGAGTCGCCGTCCCTACGCATGCTGATACCGCTGCTTTTGCAAAGATTGTCCAAAGGGTAAATGTTCCGCTGGCTGCCGATATTCATTTCAGTCCCCAGCGGGCCATTGAAGCCATAGAGGCAGGGGCTGCCAAGATACGGCTTAATCCCGGCAATATAAAAAATCGCGACGACATCCTGCGGATAATAGACGCTGCCAAAATGCACAAGGTTGCTGTCCGCATCGGTGTCAATGAAGCGAGCATCAGAGACCTCAAAAGGCAGGATGTCTCGCCACAGAAGCGCACCGCTTTGATGTTGAAGGAAATGAAAAAGTATGTGCGGCTTTTTGAAGCTCGCCGGTTCACCCCGTTGGTCCTCAGTGCAAAAAGTAGCGACCCGGTAAGAACCATCGAAGTCAACCGCGCCATTGCGAGGGCTTTCGATTATCCGATACACCTGGGTTTGACACACACCGGTTTGCCTGAATATGGGCGAATACCTTCGGCTATCGCTCTGGGCACGCTGCTTGCCGAAGGTATCGGTGACACTATAAGAGTAAGTGTTGCCGGCGACCCTGTTGAGGAGGTCAAAATTGCAAAAGAGATTCTAATTGCACTTGGCCTTTACAGGCGTTCTACTCCTGAGCTGATAGTTTGCCCAACGTGCGCAAGAGCCGATATTGATGTCGTTAAACTGGCTCGCAGGGTCGAAAAACTTTTGATAGCGGTTAATAAGCCGGTGCGTATTGCTGTGATGGGCTGCATTGTCAACGGTCCCGGTGAAGCTGCTGACGCCGACTTAGCCGTCTGTGCCGCGAAAAATAAGGGGTTTATCTACCGCAATGGACGAAAAATTGCGGTAGTGCCTGAAGGCGAAATCTTTTCTGCTCTGATGGGGGAATTGCAAAAAATAATCAGGTAACAAGCAAGGTCGGATTTGTTTTTTTGGATATGTGTTCTGAACCGCTAAAAACAACCATACTCAAAAGGTTTTGTGTTGTTGTCGCTTTTGGCATTGCCTTTGGGTACATCGAAGCGGCTGTGGTTGTGTATCTGCGAACAATCTTTCACCCTGATGGCTTTAGTTTCCCCTTAACTAATTTTGGAATCAGTCCGCTGTGGAAGCCGTTTTTGTTGACCGAAATCGGCAGGGAGGCAGCCACGATAGTTTTAATCCTTGCCGCTGCCTGGCTTGCCGGCAGGGGCCAGGCGGAAAGATTCGCTTATTTTCTGACCATTTTTGCAATCTGGGACATCTTCTATTATGTCTGGCTCAAAGTCCTTCTCGATTGGCCTGATTCAATTATGGACTGGGACATATTATTTCTAATACCGAGGGCCTGGGCCTCACCGGTCCTGGCGCCGGTGCTTGTGTCAATTATGCTGCTTGTTTTTGCGGTGGTAATATTGTATTGCTACCGCACCGGCAAGCCGTTGCGAGCGACTTTGATAGAGTGGAGCGGCTTCTGCGCTGCCGGTATTATTGTAGTTATCTCTTTTTGTATCGCAGGTCTGCATAGTGCCAGGGATGACTTTGAGTCGCACTTTTACTGGCCGGTATTTGCAGTTGGCCAAATCCTGGCGATTGTCCTTTTCTTGAGATGTCTGCTGAAGTCGCGGCGCCAGGGGAGAATTGAGTGTAGCCGATAAAGCCGATAATCACTGGTTAGCCACCAATAGTATGTCCGGATTTATATGCCCGCCGAAGATAGCAGTTCTGAATCACAATTCTTTACTAACGACCAACGGCTATCGACCATTGACTATTATAAGCTTGGTTCAGTGGGCTTTTTGTTTAATTGTCGCCGGGTCTCTGGGTCGTAAAGCTGTCGAATTTACCAAAAATCATTTTGCCGGCGGATGTCTGAAGTGAGCTAGTGACGCTGATAGCCACTTCCTTGCCGATTTTGTTTCGCCCGCCTTCGACGACCACCATAGTCCCGTCATCCAGGTAGCCAATTCCCTGGTCTGCTTCTTCGCCGGGCTTTATAATCTTGACCTGCATCGCCTCGCCCGGCAAAATCACCACTTTGAGGGAATTAGCCAGGTCGTTTATGTTGACCACATCGACTTCGCGCACCTGTGCGACTTTGCTGAGATTATAGTCGGTGGTGGCCAGTCGGCCGTTACTGCTCTTTGTAAATATCATCAGTTTTTGGTCAACGCCTTTAGCCTCCTCAACCTCAGGGATAGGGGTATCGTCAATCTGGACTTCGATGGCAGAACTGCCCTGCATTTTGTGCAATATGTCGAGTCCTCGCCTGCCTCGATTGCGTTTAAGCTTGTCGGCGGAGTCGGCTATTACCTGCAGCTCGGTGAGCACAAATCGCGGGACAACCAGCGGAGCATCAAACAATTTGCTCTGGCACAAATCCGCTATGCGTCCGTCGATGATTGCCGAGGTGTCCAGGACGAGGGGTCTGGCGCCTTTAGTCTGCTTGGCAAACTCAACATAAGGAATCACAAACCGCACATCGTCTTTTGTTCTCATCACGATACTGATGGTGAGGAAGCATATACATATCCCCAGCATCAGCTTGATTGCGGTGACTGCCTGTGTGATTAGCTCGACCCTGTAGGTCTCGACAATCATATCGACTGCCGGCGCCAGAGCGCCGCTTATAAGCATACCGGCCAGCAGGCCAAAGAACACTCCTGCCAATGCCTGAAGCTTTTTCTTGGGTGTTAGTATGTCCAGGAACAAGACGAGTATCATCATTCCTGCGCCGCTTATCACAATAGACCACCAACTGGGCGAATTCTCCGGTATGGTCAAGATGTCAGAAGTCGCATTAACCAGCAGCACGCCCACGATAACTACAATAAAGATGGCTCTGAAAACCCAAATCAACATAGTTATGAACCTCCAAACAATTACGATTTCTTATCTATGATTTTGGCATTATACCGTAAAGTTAGACGAAGTTGAAATCTGAAATTATAAATTTCTTTTGCCCGTTCAATATGGGCAGGAAATCGCGATTGGGAGGTGAGAAAATGGCTGAATCCGGTAAACAAGCGGGGGAATAATGTCCTATAACGGCGTGAAAGACGAAATTACTTTTATCCTATCGACTAACGACCGAACTATCTTGATGTTCCTGTGGGCTGATTATCTGCAAAAACAACCGGGGCCTATACCGATTTACTCAGTATAGGCCCCGAACTGGTGCAAATTCATTAGTTAACTAATACTTTTGCAGGTATTAGCGTTTCTTGCGGATGCCAAGAAGGGCCATTCCGCCAAGACCGAGCAATGCAACAGTAGCCGGCTCAGGAACATAGACCGGTGAGCCGCCTCTGGCTGTATCGCCCAGCAGAATCCTGGTGCCATCGGCCAGAATCTCATGGAGTTCGAGAGATGACCCACCGCCGCCTTCCAGCATACGAGCGCGCAGCGGATAGTTGCCTTCCGCTTCTACGTAGAACAGTAAGTCAACGTTGGAGGATCCCTTCCACTCTGGAACGTTACCTATTTGGACGCCGCCAATCAGGATGATTGTGCCGTCGTCGCTATTAGCGCCAATAACGTGCCAACCCTCGGTTAGATGTATGCAGGCAAGGACTTCGACTGCATAGTTGTTATCGTCATCGAGGTCAGCGGGCTGGCCTGCCGGGTACTCAAACGCGTCGATGCCCGGGACGCTCTCATCCGGATAGCCGTTATCGGCATAGAATTCGCCGCGGCCTTCTGAATCGGTGAGGTTGACGAACTGCGAAATACGAACCTCTTCGTCCTCGCCATCAATCCCAACCGGGTATTGCCCTGTGTCAAGCAACTGATTCATCGCGTTATACCCATCGCCGGCGTTTGCGTTAGGCCAAGCCATTCCCATCCCAACCCTGACACCACGAATCACGAAGCCCGGCTGACCTGGGCACTGTGGAACAGAGCTGCTTTGCGGAACCTTTGGGAACGCAGTAATTGGCACTACGTCTTGCTCATAATTGACATTCGTAATCTTTGCTCTGTTGGTGTCAAATCGCCATTGGTCGTGCGAGTTAACAGCAGCACCATAGAGAAGGTCGCTGGGCATACCTACAATTATCCTCGGTCCGCCTGCGACCTGCCAGCCGGTGCCTGTATCATAGAGGGCCTCAACAACGGAGACGCCGCCGACAAAGGACCTCTGGATGCCAAGCTTTATTGGCTGATTGTTGATGCCCCAAATGTCTGCTGCGCCGCCACTACCCCAGCTATAACCCTCACGATACTGGGCGAACACACCATCCCCTGCTTCACGCATAACCATGTTGTATTGTTGGGAGCGGGGGTCGAGTGAATAGCGGAGCATCGCGCCCATCTTGCCCCAGTCATTGCTCCACTGGCCCTTGTCAACCCACGTGAAGTCGGCTGAGAAACGGACGCTGCCGCTAAGTGACTTGTAGGCATAATGGAACTGGTCGTAGTCGTCCCAGATGTCTCCGCCGGAGCCGACAATTGTGTATTCCCCAGGGGCGGTGAGGGTTGTGCTGCCTATCGGGGATGTCGGTTCGAACAGACCTACGTCTTGACTCGCGTCAAACGGCCACGGCCCCACAGCAGCAGCAAACGCAGGTGCCACAGCTAACATTGCCACAAGAACTGAAGTAACAAATTGTTTACTCATAATACGTACTCCTCCTTTAACACATTAAATATACTTTGGCTTTTAAGCCAAAACGCCTCTTGTTTTTCGACAAACGCCCCACACGTCAGTAACCTTTTACGTTTGTCTCAAACAACTTATACTAAAAACAAGCAACAAGAATCTTCACCAAACCTGTGCCTGTCAGTTAGCATTTAGCGTTTTCAGCACGGCTTCTTACAAATAGCAATCTTGAAGCCGCTTATTTCTTACGACGTAATAGAGCCAGAGCGCCGAGGCCTAATATCGCTATCGTGGCCGGTTCAGGTATAGCAGCCCCGAGAGTGTAGAAGTTCTTTCCTGAGGGATTCAAACCGAATACATAAGTCCCGGCGGGCATCATCTGTGTCGTCGCCCAGACACTCATCGGACGGTTTGTGGTATCACTCTCTTTGATGAACAGATTCAGGCCCGTATCCGCGAACGTCCCTGGTGCAGCCCAAGTGTGTGTGGCCAACCATACTGCCTCGGCCTGGTCATTGACCTCGGCCCATTCAGCCGGAATACGGTCGTCCATTGTAATCCACAGAAACGCTGGCTCGCTAATGGTTACCGCATAATTGACCATAATCTCTGAAGACGCCTTGTCATCGTTGAACGTCCGGACGTATTCCGAACCGACCAATTGCGTGGTTGTGTTGATCCACGGATAGGTGCGATCCGAATAAACGATGTTACCATCTTTCAGACCGCCGGGCTCGGTCGCCATTGGGTCCGTATCCTTGTCAAAGACGCCGATGGGGGCCTTGTTGGTGGTTCCAGTGGCAGGTTGGCCGCGGGTCCTATCTACACTGGTGATAAGACTTGCCTGCGCGATGGTGGCAACAAAACATACAACTAAAGCCAATACACAAATTTTACGCCACATCATACTCCTCCTTTGTTAAAAAAAGTGACAAACAAACTACCTCGGGTTTTTTCTAAAACCCTGTTTGTGCCCAAAATACCATTTTATGGGACTTGTTCTATCCTCCTCCAATGAGGATAACCAGGTGTTTTCACCACCTCTAACTTGCCCACTTATACCAGATTGGCTATGTTCTCGTCAAGAGAATTTTTACAAAATGTCAGGAAATTTTGATTTGAATTTTAATGGACGCATAAGTTCTTTATTGATAAGGTGTTACGGTTAATGAAAGCCAGAAGATGAGCATAATTTCTTTGTTTTTGCGTATTTTTTCTGCTTGGCAGAGGTCTTTTACGGTTGAAAAGCGAGACCATAGCCAGTTTTTTAACCTGCTATCTTGGGTTTTTCAGTAGGATTATGAAATCGCTCATTGTGTTGAGAGTTTGGCATTGAGGCGGAAATGCCGGCTTTGGCGGCTCTTTTGTAAATCAAGACAATTCGTGTCCTGAATTATTTCTACCTATCTCTTTGGTCTATCGATGAATCGTTGCTGCCCGGTGCGCCGGCGGCAGCCTCGCCCCCTTAAGCTCATTTGGCTTAGGTTATGAAGGGGATGGTCTGCCGCCTCCGGCTAACTACACTTAACCGGTATTGCCGGCAGTGCTTTCGGTTGATTGGCCTTCCGGTTTGGGTGTATCGCTTGGTTCGGCGCCGCTTGGCTGCTCTTGTGTTGTCTGCTCAGATGGTTCGGCGGGATGTTCGGCGCTTGTTTCTACAGGCGGGCTTTCGGCTGCTGCCCGTTTTCGTTGTTTGCCCGCTCCGGCTGCTTGTTCTTCAGCGGCCCATCGAACCCTTCGTAAGCTCAAGCCGATTTTCCGTGCCTCGGTATCGACCTTTAGAATCTTGATTTCAACTTCATCGCCTACCTTGACGACATCCTGGGGCTTGTCGATTTTGTGGTCTGCAAGCTCGGAGATATGCAATAGTCCTTCCAGGTCCGGCTCAAGCTCGACAAATGCGCCGAAATTGGTGAGCTTTACTATTTTTCCTTTGATTATATGTCCCGGTATGTATTTCTCCGGGATAGCGTGAATCCATGGGTCCTCGGTCATCTGTTTTATGCCGAGTGAAATCCTGCGTTTCTCTTCGTTGACTTCCAGGACGATACATTTTATCTCCTGGCCTTTCTGCAGTGCCTCGTTCGGATGGCTGTATTTCTTTGTCCAGCTCAAGTCCGAAATGTGCACCATGCCATCAATGCCCGGCTCTATTTCAACAAAGGCGCCAAAGTTAGTAACGCTTCGCACCTTGGCTGTAACAATTGTTCCGATAGGATATTTCTTGGAAGCTATCGTCCAGGGATTTGCCTCGGTTTGCTTCAGTCCCAGCGAAATTTCCTGCTTTTCTCTGTTGACGTTGAGAACGACAACTTCTATTTCGTCTCCTAAGTTGACCATCTCGCCCGGGTGTGCAAGGCGTTTTGTCCAGCTCATCTCGCTGATGTGGACCAGCCCTTCAATTCCATCTTCGAGGCGGACAAAGACGCCGTAGTTCATCACATTTACGACTTTTCCTTTCACTCTGGCCCCAACGGGGTAGTGTTGCTCGACGCTTTCCCAGGGGCTCGGCGTCTTTTGCTTAAGCCCCAGCGAAATCTTTTCGTTGGCTTTATCGACGCCGATGACAACGCATTCAATTTCCTGGTCAATCTCAACGACTTCCGACGGATGCGATATTCTGCCCCAGCTCAAATCGGAGATATGTAGAAGGCCATCCAGGCCGCCCAGGTCCACGAAGACGCCAAAGTCGGCGATGTTCTTGACGATGCCTTTGCGCAATTGTCCTGGTTCGATTTCAGTGAGGATTTTGTCTTTACTGGCCTGGCGTTCTTCTTCGATAAGTTTGCGTCTCGACACAACGATGTTTCGGCCTTCAACATCGATCTTGAGGATTTTGCACTCCACCTCCTTGCCGATGAACCTGCTTATGTCTCCGGGTTTTCTGATATCAACTTGAGAGGCCGGCAGGAATACCGGCACTCCAATATCGACAAGCAAGCCGCCTTTGATGCGCCTTATCACCTTGCCCTTGACTGTGTCTTCCTCCTTTTTCGTATTTATAATAGTTTCCCATCCCCTGATGGTGTCGGCCTTGCGTTTGCTTAGCAGGATAAGTCCGCTTTCAGAGTCGGTATCTTC